>JAIYBS010000384.1 GCA_027488415.1 Planctomycetaceae bacterium
CCTCGCCCGCGCCGCGCGCGGACGCCCACGGGAACTGGATGCCGCTGCCCGCGCCTGCGGCGCCGCCGGTCTGGTTGGTGTTGCCGCTCGTGAAGGCGTTGGTGTTCGACGTGCCGTTCTGGCCGCCGCCGGCCACGTTGAAGTCGATGCCCGACAGGCCCTCCTCGGGCGCGCGGATGCTCGCCGACGCGCCGCTCTGCGCGAGCAGCGCGTTCAGGATCTCCGCGAGCTCGATGGCGCTCGCGTGCTTCAGCGGGATGTTCCTCGGCAGTCCCGCCTCGAGCGGACGGTCGATGCGCTCGACGAGCTCGTCGAGCCACTTGAAGTTGTCCGGCGTCTTGCTGACGACGATCAGGCGGTTCGAGTCGGGGTACGCCTCGATCCGGAAGATGTTCGCGATCGCCACGTCCGCGCCCGACTCGCTGCCCGAGCCGCCGCCGCCGAGACCCGCGATCCGCTGCGCGCCCGTGTTGCCGCGGCCGCCCGCGCCCGCGCCCGACGTGCGCCGTGCGCCGCCGCCGCCCTCGAGGAGCGACTGCAGCACCGCCTGCACCTTCAGCGGGTCGGTGTACTTCAGGTCGTAGAGCCGGAAGATGCCCTCGCCGTTTTTCGAGCTCGGCGCGTCGAGCACGTCGATCAGCGACTCGATCTCCTTCATGATCGTCGGCTCGGCCCGGATCGTCATGCTGTTCGTCGCGGGCAGCGTCGTCACGACGAGCTGCTCGCTCGTGCCGACGAGCTCGCCGCCGCCGCCGCCGGCCTGGCCCGGGGTCCGGGGCCGGTTCTGCCCCTGCTGCTGCGGCGTTCCGGCGCGGGCGCTCGAGGCTCCGCCCGAGGGCGGACGCGCGCTGAAGAGGTCGGTGATGATCGAGGAGATCGTCTGCGCGTCCTGGTACTTCAGCGTGATCGTGCGGGTCTTCACGTCCACGTAGGCGGGCACGTCGAGCAGGTCGATGAGCCGCTGCACGCGCTTGGCGAGCGCGATGTCGCCCTCGAGGATGATCTGGTTCGAGTTGTTGTCGACCTGCAGCGTCGCGTAGCTCGGCAGCGAGCCGTCGAGCCGCTCGAACACCTGCTGGGCCTTGGTGTTCTTGATGCGGAAGACCTTGATGACGATGTTGCCGTTCTCGGGGAGCGGCGTCACGTCGACGTCGGGGCCGAGCACCTTCGCCGGCTGCAGCTGGTTCAGCTCGGTCAGGTTGTCGATGAGGATCATGTCCTCGGTCTCGACGACGCCGAGTCCGTTCAGGCGGAACGCCTGGAAGATCAGGTTCAGCGCCTCGCCCTTGGGCATCTTCTTGTCGCTGACGATGGTGATCTTGATCGGCGCCATCGCCGTCTGCTTCGGGATCACCACCTTGCCGGTCCAGAGCGAGATCGTGTCGACGAGGGTCTTGATCTCCTGGTCGCGGAACTGGAGGCCGACGAGCTCGTCGGAGGTGTCCGTCTTGCGGCCGGCCGCGGGGCCGGGGATCGCGCCGGGCGGCGGCAGCTGCTCGGGCTCCTGCGGCGGCAGCTCCATCGGCTGGTTCATGCCGCCGTCGGCCTCGGCCGGATCCGCGGGCGGATCCTGGAGCATGGAGGTCGCGCCGAACCCGAGCGGGGTGGCAAGCGACGCGACGAGCAGGGCGATCGAGGTCGTGTGGCGTGTCTTCACGTTGGTTCTCCGGTCGGTCGGCCGAGTCCGGCGGGGGTCTGGGTCAGGGACCCGTGGGGTTTATCGGCTTCCGGCAGGGTGGGGGCTCAAACTGGGCCCCGGGGTCAGACGCGCCTGAGGGACCGTGGATTGCCCCTTGGGAGGGGCTTCGGGTCGTTTCGCCGCGATCGGGGACCGGATTCCTCGAAGGGGTTCAGCGGTTCAGTTCCTCGAGCCGGCCGACCAGCGCCTGCTCCTCCTGCTCGAGTCGGGCCGCGGTCTCGCCGTTCAGGTCAGATCGCTCTCTGGCCGCGCTCACGGCGCTCAGGGCCGCCCGAGCGGCGGCGGCATCCATTTTCCGGAGCGCCTCCGTCCCGATGGGGGCAGGAACCGGGGGTGCGGCGGCGGCGGCCGCCGGCACGGCAGGGGTTGCCCGCAGGCCGTCGGCCGGCGGAGTTCCGGTGGCGGCGCCGGGTGCCGCCGGCGCGACCGTGACTCCGCTCGGCGTCGTCGCGCTCGTGATCGGCCGGAACAGCGAGTCGTTCGGCTTCTGCCCGATCGCGACGTCGTATTCCTTGCCCTTGTGCTTCAGCTTGAGCTGCCAGGGGGTGGTCACCTCGAGCACCGTCACGCCGTCGGACTCCTTGCCGACCTCGATCGTGCGGCCGCCCTCGAAGTAGACGATGTTGCCGAGCAGCCCCACGGGCTTCGGGCCGGTGTAGTCGACCGGCGGCGGCGGCGGCGGCGGAGGTGGCGGCGGCGGCGGCGGCGGCGGGGGAGGCGGGATCTTCCGCTTCCAGTCCGAGGGCGCGAAGAAGAGCGACCGCCCCTCGAAGCGCCGTTCGTAGGTGCCGTGCGTCTCATCGAACTGCGCGAGGAGCGGGGTCGTCACGTCCACGGCCTCGACGCTCGCCGAGGGCCGGAACAGGTCGACGAGGAGCGAGGACCCGTGATCCAGGACGACGATCGCGCCGGCCGCGACCGCGACGAGCGACGCGCCGAGGAGCGGTGTCCAGCGGACGCCGGCGGGGAGGCGCAGCTGCATGCTCATCGCGCGCCCCTTCCGCCCGCCGAGAGCACCCACGCCTCGATGGTGGCCTGCACGGTGATCTTGCGGGTCTGCTCGTTCTTCTCGAGCCGGATGGTGGTGACGCCGTCGATCACCGGGCTCGCCTCGAGCTCCGCGACGATGCGCGGCAGCGCCTCGGCGGTGGTGTCGAACTTCACTTCCGCCTGCAGCCGGTC
>JAIYBS010000072.1 GCA_027488415.1 Planctomycetaceae bacterium
CGGCAGGCGCGAGGACCGCGCGCAGGACGAGGTCAAGTTCCACGGGGACAGTCACTCCTGCGCACGGACGTCGATCCGCGCGCTCGCAGGCGATTCAATCGAATGTGCCGCCGACCGCCGCGCCGCGCGCGTCACTTCGCGGGGCTGCCCTCGAGGCCGACGATGACCTTGACGTCGTCGCCGATCGCGCCCTTCTCGACGCCGTAGTTGACGCCGAATTCGCTGCGCTTGACGGTGAACGTCGCCTCGAAGCCCGCCTTCGGGCCGCGGCCCATATCGCGCATGCCGCAGAACTCCACCTTCGCGGTGACCGGCTTGGTCACGCCGTGCATGGTGAGCTCGCCCATCACGTCGTAGGTCGACTCGCCGGTCTTGGTGGCCTTCGTGCTCTTGAAGGTCATGGCCGGGAAGTCCTTCGTCGAGAAGAAGTCCGGGCTGCGAAGATGCTTGTCGAGGTCGGCGTTGCCGCTGTCCACGGACTCGGTCTTGATCGTGACGTCGAACTTGAGGCCCTCGGCCTTGCCCTGCTCGAACGTGAAGTTGCCGCTGACCTCGTTGAAGCGGCCCCAGAACTGGCCCGCTCCGAGGTGGTGCACGCGGAAGAGGGCCATCGAGTGCACGTCGTCGATCGCGAAGACCTGGGGGCCGGACATCGCGGCGGCGGGCTTCGCGGGCTCCTGCGCGGCAAGCATGCCGGCGAGCGCGAGGGAGGCGGTCAGCGAGAGGACGGTCGAGCGGATCGTGGAGTTCATGGTGCGGGAGTTTCGCAGGTTTTGGGTGGTCGGATCTCAGGTCCTGTGTAAGAAATGGTTATTGGTCCTTCCTACACCGTCATGCGATCACCCTGGAAGCCGATCCGCTGCATGAGGCCATCGAACTCATCCAGCGTGAAGAACTGGATTCGAAGCTCGCCCGAGCCCTTCTTGCGACCGACCTTCAGTTCCACGCGGGTACCCAGGTGTTCCTCCAACTGGCGTCGCAGATCCGCGAGATGGGCAGACCCCGGCGTCCGCCCCTTACCTCGCGTTGTTCCACGTGGAACAACCGCGCCATCCCGAACCGCCGCCTCGAGCTGTCGAACGGACCAATCCTGTCCAACCGCCTGCTCAGCCAGCGACCGGCGAACCGAGAGATCCGACACGCCGAGGAGCACCTTCGCGTGACCCAAGGAAAGCGCGGCCGACCGGACATGGGCGGCACATGCCGCATCGAGCTCGTTCAGGCGCAGGAGGTTTGAGATCGACGGACGGTCCAATCCCACGCGATCAGCGAGCTCCTGGTGCGTCCAGCCAAACTCGTCGGCGAGGCGACGCAGCGCGGACGCACGATCCATGGGGTTCAGGTCTTCCCGCTGCAGGTTCTCGACGAGCGACAGTTCGGCCGCCTTCGCGTCATCGACCGCTTGGACGATCGCGGGGACCTCCGTCCGGCCCAGCCGGTCCATGGCCCGCCACCGGCGCTCGCCGGCAATGAGTTCGTAGCGGCCTGACTGTCCCACAACCCTCCGAACCACAATGGGTTGCATCAATCCCGACTGCTCAATGCTCCGCGCCAATGCCTCCAGCGACGTTGGATCGATGCCTCCACGAGGCTGGTACTTGCCAGGCTGAATCGACCGGATCGGCAGGAACTCAACCACCGCCGCGCCGACCGGCGAATCAGCCAATGGCTCCGTCTTCACCTCCACGGTGGTGGAGACCACGGCCGTCGGGCGGGGCGCGGGCGCCGCCTGTGGTGAAAGCCCGGGATCCGACTTCGGCTTGTTGATCGAAACAGGGATCAAGCTCCCAAGGCCACGACCGAGCTTGGAGGGCGTGGGTTGTGACGCACCAGACTTCGAACGATCATCACTTGGCTTTGCCATGTCGCGATCCTCTGTTGTTCCACGTGGAACACTCGCGCAACGCGAACTCCACGCGCGCGGATCGTAACGATCGCCCACGAGACATCAACACAAACGACAAACTCTTCAGGTCTTATAACCTGTTGTACGCCCCGTGCTCGACTTTGAGTCGAACTGGCGTGATCTGCTTCGATCGTGCGTCAGGCGAGGTTGATCGTCTGAGAAATTGCTGGCTTGGCGACCGAAGACGAGACGACGGACTGCACGCGCGCCTCCATCCCGGTTCGCGCTGCCTCGTCGCCGTGGTTGAGCACCACGACCGAGGGTGAGTGGCCGCTGCCGGCCAGCCACTCGCACATCTGCGGCGCATCGGCATGCCCACTGAGGCCGTGCAGCCGCGTGATGCGCGCGCGCACGTCCATCTCGGTGCCGTTGATCCGCACCCGACGGGCCGTGCCCTCGGCAAGCGACTCCGCGAGCGACCCGGGCAGCACGTACCCGGTGAACACCACGTAGCCGCGGTCGTGGCCGAGCGCGTTCTCGAGGTGGTGGAGCACCGGGCCGGCATCGCAGAAACCGCTGCCAGCAAGCACGATTCCCGCACCCTCGCGACCCGCGACGCGCAGCGAGTGCTTGCGCGACCAGAGGCAATGGAGCGAGTCGAAGTCGAACGGCGAGTGCCCCGCGCCGATCATCGCGCGGGCCGACGACGAGAGGAGCGACGGATGCTGCACGCAGAGCTCCGCCGCACGGATGGCCATCGGGCTGTCGAGATAGACCGGAATGTCCTCGAGCACCCCCTCGCGCGCGAGGCGGGCAAGGTGATGCACCAGGACCTGCGCGCGCCCCACGCTGAAGGTGGGAAGCACGGCGGTCCGGCGGCCGTGCCGGCAATCCTCGACGACCTTGCGGAGCGTTCCGTCCACGTCCGGGGCAGGGGCGCCGTGCGCACGCGCACCGGTGGTCGACTCCATCACCACGACGTCCGCGGCCGGGGCGTGGCCGCGCGCCGCGAGGTAGGACTCGCCGGCAGGGCCGATGTCGCCCGAGAAGACGATGCGCACGCGCGAGGCGCCGTGCACGACCTCGAACTCGACGGACGCGCTGCCGATGATGTGGCCCGCGTCGTGCAGGCGCATGCGGACGCCCGGCGCGATGTCGCGCCACGCACCGTACGGAACGCCCACGATTCCGCGCGAGACGCGCTCGGCATCGCCCTTCGTGTAGAGGACCGGCGGGTCCTCGAGCCGCTGCTGCGCGGCGACCACGGCCGGATCCGGCGCAGGGTCGAGCACGACCGCGTCGGGGCCCGTGCCGTCGCGGTGCTCCTCAAGCCGCACCTTCTGCAGGTTCGCGGAGCTCCGGAGCACCATAGGCAGCAGGGTCGCGGTGGGCTCGGTGCAGAAGACCAGGCCGTCGTAGCCGAGCCGGGCCAGCATTCCCAGGCGGCCGCAGTGGTCGATGTGCGCGTGCGTGCAGACCACCGCGCTCAGGCGGCGGAAGTCGATCGGCGGCGCGACCGCGTTGCGCTGCTCCTGCGAGGGAGCCCCCTGGAAAAGGCCGAAATCCACGAGAATTCGCGCGTGCTCCGTCTCGAGGAGCGTGCAGCTGCCGGTGACCTCGCCGGCGGCGCCCAGAAACGTCAGAGTCGGTGACTTCGGCACGAGAACCGCACTATAGGGGTTCCCGCGGAATCACGATCCCCGAGGCTCGCCGCCGCGGGGATGCGCGGGGCGCGGCTCAGTCCCAGCGGAACACGCCCTTGCGCCACGCGTAGATGTACGCCGCGACGCTGGTGGCGATGAAGAACAGGATTCGCGCCAGGAACAGGCCCGCCATCGGGCTCTGCGGCTCGAGCTGCGCGTAGGCGACCGCCCACGGGTAGAGGAAGATGACCTCGACGTCGAACAGGAGGAACGTCATCGCCACGACGAAGAAGCGCACGTTGAAGCGCTTGCGGGCCGAGCCGATGGCGGCCATGCCGCTCTCGTAGGTGTCGCCCTTGATGGCGCCCTCGCGGCGCGGGCCGAGCAGGGCGCTCGCGCCGATGTTGACGATCGCGAACACCACGCTCATCGAGAGCGCGATCGCGATCGGGATGTAGCTGGCGAGGGACGAGTCGGCGAGGAGCGTCATGCGGGCCGGAATGGTAGCAGGGCACCCGCGACGTCAGCTCGCCGCGAACCGGGGACGGAGCGCCCCCGCTATGCCCCAGAGCCCGAGGCAAAGGAGCCCGAGGAGCGGCCTCCCCAGGAGGAAGCAGGTGGCCGCGTCCACCAAGGGGATGGCGCCGATCCAGCTGCCCACCGCCGCCGGGACGGCGAACCGCGCGGCACCGTTGCGCGCGGTCCGGATCCCGCCGACCACCGACACCACCGCGAAGGCGATCGCGCCGACCCCGAGCGTCGCCGAGAGGGCCCCGTCGGGGGCGACGCCCTCGGCGAACCACATGCCGAGCGGGGCGCAAGCCGCGACCGGCAACGCCCAGGACGCACGGCGGGCGAGCAGGCCGAAGCCCCGGACCTCGTCACGCGCGGCAAGAGACACCGCGGCGACGTAGGCGAACGCGCCGCCCGCGACCCATTGCAGGATCGCCCAGTCGGTGCCGGTGCTGGTTGCCAATGCTGCGATCACGAACACGAGCGCACGGCATGCCGCCATGAGCAGGAACCCGCCGGGCACGAGCGCATGAAGGAGGTCGTAGAGCACCACGAACGCGGCGAGCGCGAGCGCCCACCAGGCGGTGGCGGGGGACGCGACCGCGAGCGTCGCGGTGCCGACGCCGAGCATCGCGAACCCGGCGACCATCGCGCGACCGACCGAGATCCGCCCGGAGGGAATCGGCCGTCCCGGGCGCTCGCGCGCGTCGATCCGCGCGTCGAACGCGTCGTTCAGCACCATCCCCGCGAGGTAGACGAGCACGATGCCGAACAGCACCAGGAGCGTCTGCCCGAGCGGTACGTCGATCGTCGACAGCCGCGCCTGCAGCCCGACCGCGATGCCGGCAAGCACGTTCGTGACGACCGTCGGCGAGTTCGACACGCGCATCAGCGTGAGCCACGCGCCGACTCCGCCGGCGTTGCGGGGAGAGGAGAGGCTCATCGCGTGGCCGCCTGCGGAGTGAGCCCCGCCGCGCGCATGCGTTCCTCGAGCCAGCGGATCTCGCGCGTGATCCCCTGCGCCAGTCCGTC
>JAIYBS010000259.1 GCA_027488415.1 Planctomycetaceae bacterium
AGCGCCTGCAGGAGCAGCGGACGCTGCAGACCTCGGGCGTCTCGCAGGCGCACGCGACGGCCTCGCACGAGGAAGACACCGGCGGCCTGCCGCCGCTCGAGCAGTGCGTGTCGGACTTCTGGCGGCCCGGGTCGGACCTCGACTCGGCCGAGTCGGCGCCGATGCCCGAGCATGTGCCGCATGCGATCCTCCGCCGCATGGGGCCGAGCCCGATGGGCGGCAAGTTCCCGATGGTCGGGCTGCTCGCGAGCATCTACGACAGCGTGCGCACCCGGTCCGGCCAGGGCGAGTCCGGACAGGTCTAGACAAGCCGGAGCGAGTCCGGCCGGCCCCCGCCGGCGCGCTACTTTCCGTCGCGGAGGTAGACGATCCGCAGGCAGTTGCCCGGGGGCACGTACTCGACGGTCGTCATGTAGGCGCGCATCAGCATGATTCCGCGTCCCGAGGGAATCTCGATGTTCTCCTCGGCGGTCGGGTCGGGCACGGAGCCGGGGTCGAAGCCCTCGCCCTCGTCGGTCACCTCGAGCCGGACGTGCTCGCCGTCGATCACGCAGAGCACGGTCACGCGCTTGTCGGGATTGCCCTTGTTCCCGTGCCGGAAGCCGTTGACGAGCGCCTCCTCGAGCGCGAGGCGGATCGCAAACGCGGCGGCGTCGTCGTAGGCATGCGCGTGGAGCGCGGCCGAGACCTCCGACTGCAGGCGCTCGATCGACTCGCGCTGCTCGTACAGGACCCACGTCTGCTCGAAGCGGCCTGCGTCGGCCTGGGGTTGTGGGGTGGATCCCATGGGCGGGTCCTCGGCGACGGGGGCGTCAGTGGCTCGCGACCAGGCTCGCCTTCGCGGCGGCCACGTCCTTCTCGATCCGCAGCACGCGGTTCAGCTTGGTGATCTCGAAGATCTGCAGGATCGGCGCGCTGATGTCGCAGAGCCGGAGCTGGCCGTCCTTCGCCTTGACGCGGTTCATGACGGTCAGCAGCGTGCCGAGGGCGGCGGACGAGAGGTGCTCGACGCCGCGGAAGCTCACGATGATCCGCGGGCGCGGGGTCTCGTCGACCAGCTTGGTCAGCTCGTTGCCGATGATCCGGATCACGACCTCGTCGATGATGTGCTTCTCGGAGAACTCGACGCGCGTGCAGTCGGATTCCCGGGCGACGGTGACGTAGGTCTGCTGCTGTGCCATCGACCGAAGTGTAACCCGCTCGGACGGCCGGGAAAAAGAAAGCGTCGGGAGCCGAGGGCTCCCGACGCGGGGTGTCGATCGAGCAGGCGGGGTCGGTCAGAAGCCCGCGCCCGGGGCGAGCTGCTGGCGCAGTCCCGGGAACAGCGCATCCTCCTGCTCCTGCTGGATGATGATCTCGGGGCGGATCATCAGCAGGAGGGTGGCCTCGGTCTTCGAGGTGATGCGGTTGGTGAAGAAGCGGTTGACCACCGGGATCTTCGAGAGGAGGGGGACGCCGACCTCGATCTCGAGCTCCGTGACGACGCGCTGGCCGCCGAGGAGGATCGTGCCCTTGTCGGGCACGGTGACCGTGGTGTTGATCTGCGTACCGGTGACCTGGGGCAGCTGGATCGTGCCCTCGAAGTTGGCCGCCCGGCCGCCGCCGCCGCCGGCTCCGCCGCCGCCGCCCGCCGCACCGGTCACCTTCTGGTCGGTGAACTTGGCGTTCTGGTTGAGGCCGAACAGGACCGTCATGGTCACGTAGCGGCGATCACCCGAGATGCACGCCTCGATGTCGAGGACGAAGCCCTCGAGCAGGTTGCTGATGACCGGCGAGAACGCACCCGAGTTGTCGCCCGTGACCGGGACGAGGTTCGACACGTAGGCGATCACCTTGGCGACGCTGATCCACGAGCGCTGGCAGTTGTAGAGCGTCAGGCGCGGCGCGGTGAGCACCACGTTGCGCTGGTCGGCCTGCGTGGCCGTGATCAGCAGGTCGACCTGCACGTCGTCGAGGTAGGTGAAGCCGGTCGTGAGCACCGGGTTCGCGACCGCAGCGAGGCCGAAGGGGTTGAGGCCCGAGGCCGCGAGCGAGTTGATGAGCGGCAGGCCTTCCTGCTGCACGTTGACCGGGGTGACCTCGCCCTGCTGGACGCCGATCTGCTCGGCCGGGACGCCGGACGCGTAGGTCAGGCCCGTGCCGTAGCCCGGGGGCAGGTTGGCGCCGCCCTGCGGGAAGCCGGTCTGGTTGACGATCGCGTTCGTGCCCTGCGCGCCGGGTGCACCGAACACCACCGGGTTCTTCAGGCGACCGGGCGCGGTCGCGCCCGCCGCGCCGGTGCCCTGACCGCCGCGCTGGTAGAAGAAGTCGCGCAGCTGGAAGTTCGGGTCGACCGCCTTCGCCGCGGACCACATGCGGTCGTTGGAGTTGAAGTAGAGGTCGAAGTCGATGCCGATCTGCTCGAACCAGTCCATCGAGATCTGGACGAGGCGTCCCTCGATGTTGATCTGGAGGGCGCGGATCGCGCGGAGCTGCTGCAGCAGGCCCTCGATGTCGCGGTGCGCCGAGGGCGACGCCGTGACGATGAGGTTGCGGTTGAACTCGGCGATGCGGTCGGTGCCCTCGCCGCGCTCCTCCCAGTTCGCGTCGACCTGGTCGTAGATCAGCTGCTTGAGCTGGTCCATGTACTCCTGCGGGTCGCCGCGATCGGGGGCCTCGCCGGGGGTACCGAACGGCGCGCCGCCGCCACCGCCGCCGCCACCGCCGCCAC
>JAIYBS010000310.1 GCA_027488415.1 Planctomycetaceae bacterium
ACGTTCACCGCGCCGGCGGCCGGCGACTACGTGCTCGCGATCGCAAGCGACGACGACGGGCTGCTGCTCGTCGGCCGCGAGTCGGACGGCGGCGCGCCGAAGCCGGTCGCGAGCGTCAGCGGCTACGTCAACCCGGGCGACTGGGAGTCGCAGCCGACTCAGCGCGCCACCGTCACGCTCAACGAGGGCGAGCGGGTCACGATCGAAGCGCGTTCGTTCCAGGGCGGCGGCGGGAACCACCTCGCGGTCGGCGTGGTGCACCCCGACGGCCGCAGGGAGCAGCCGATCGGTTCGTTCGCGGGCGACACGAGCTCGATGCCGCTCCTGCGGCGCGTGATCAACGCGAACCTGCGGCTCGGCGGCGCCGAGAACGCGGCCGCGATTGCGGCGATCGCCGCGAACCCGACGCTCGCGCCGACGGCGCGTGTCGAGGCGATGGACGCGCTCGCGGAGTTCCTGGCGCCCGGCGAGCGCGACCGCGTGATCGGCCACTGGCGGCCGGTCGACGGCGCGGGGCGCTCGAAGGACGGGTACGTCGCCGTGCTGAAGCAGCGCGTGCCGAGCCTCGCGACGAACGCACCCAGCGCGGTTCGGACGATCGCGCGCGAGCTCGCGACGAAGTACGGCGTGCCGATGGACTCGGGCGCGGCGCTCGCCGCCGTGCTCGACCGCGGCAAGCCCGCGCAGGAGCGCGTGGCATGCCTGATGCAGCTGGCGGCCGACAGCGACGCGAAGCTTCCCGAGGCGGTCGCCGCGGCGCTCGCGAGCGACGAGCCGCGACTCCGCGCGCAGGCGCGATCGATCGTCGCGCGGCAGGACCCGACCAAGGGCATCGCCCTCCTGCAGGGGGCGCTCGCCGACGGGACGGTCGCAGAGAGGCAGTCGGCGATCGCGACGCTCGCCGGCCTGGGCACGCCGGAGGCCGATGCGCTGCTCGCCTCACAGGCAGATGCGCTCGCGAAGGGCACGATCGCGGCCGAGCTCGCGCTCGATGCCTACGAGGCCGCGGATTCGCGCCCCGCGCTGAAGGCGATCGCCGCGTCGGTGAAGGCTGGCTACGAGCAGAAGTCGAAGTCCGGCGTGTTACTGATGGCGCTCTCCGGCGGCGACGCCGAGCGCGGCCGGCAGGTGGTGAACTACCACAGCGCGGCGGCATGCCTGCGATGCCACCTCGTCGAGGGCACCGGCGGCCACGCCGCACCGAGCCTCGCGGGCGTGGCGAACCGCTACGACCGCGCCGGATTGCTCGACAGCCTGATCGAGCCGAACGCGAAGGTCGCGGACGGCTACGGGCCCATCAGCGCAATGCCCGCGATGGGCACGCTGCTGACGCCGCGCGAGATGCGTGACGTGGTGGAGTACCTGGCGACGTTGAAGTGACGGAAGAGATGCGGGGCCCCCCCGGCATGTTTCCCGTCACTGATCGTGGCCGGTGTTCTCCGGCATCGTGTGCCCCGCATCCCGCAGGGTCCGCTCGCGCCGGGCGAGCTCGAGGTCGTGGTCGACCATCATCACGGCGAGCTCCTTGACGCCGACCTTCGGCTGCCAGCCGAGGACCTCGCGCGCCTTCGAGGCGTCGCCGAGCAGCTGCTCGACCTCGGCCGGGCGGAAGTATCGCGGGTCGATCTCGACGAACTCGCGGTAATCGAGCCCGACGTGCCCGAACGCGAGCTCGCAGAACTCGCGAACGCTGATCATCCTGCCGGTGGCGATCACGTAGTCGTCGGCCTTCGGCTGCTGCAGCATCCGCCACATCGCCTCGACGTAGTCGCCGGCGAATCCCCAGTCGCGCAGCGCGTCGAGGTTGCCGAGGTACAGCTTCCGCTGCATCCCGAGCTTGATGCGCCCCACCGCGCGCGTGATCTTGCGCGTGACGAACGTCTCGCCGCGCCGCGGGCTCTCGTGGTTGAAGAGAATGCCGCATGACGCGTGCATCCCGTAGCTCTCGCGGTAGTTGACCGTCACCCAGTGCGCGAACACCTTCGCGCAGCCGTACGGCGACCGCGGCCAGAACGGCGTGGTCTCGCGCTGCGGGACCTCCTGCACCTTGCCGAACATCTCGCTGCTCGACGCCTGGTAGTAGCGAACCTGGCGGCGGGAGAGCTGCTCGTGCACGCGCACCGCCTCGAGCAGCTTGAGCGCGCCCACGGCATCGGTGTCGGCAGTGTAGATCGGCAGGTCGAAGCTCACGCGCACGTGGCTCTGCGCGCCGAGGTTGTAGACCTCGTCGGGATCGACCACGCGCATCACGTTCGAGAGGTTGTTCCCGTCGTTCAGGTCGCCGTAGTGCAGCTTCAGGCGCGTACCGGGCAGGTGTGGGTCCTGGTAGACATGGTCGATGCGCTCGGTGTTGAAGCTCGAACTGCGCCGCACGATGCCGTGGACCTCGTAGCCCTTCGAGAGCAGGAGCTCCGCCAGGTAGCTGCCGTCCTGTCCCGTGATGCCGGAAATCAGTGCCTTCTTCATCGCACCGCGGATGCTAACTCGCCGCGCCCGCTACACCGATCTACGCCGACCAGGCACCGAGAAGGACTCCGAGATCCGCGCCGCCCACGGTTCCGTCGCCGTCGAGATCGGAGCGTGCCTCCGAGCTCGCCCAATCACCGAGGAGGACTCCGAGGTCGGCGCCGTTCACGACTCCGTTCCCGTCAATGTCCGGCGAGGATCCCTGGGCCTGAGGGGCACGGGCGACCTGAAGCAGGTCGATATTGACCGCCCCGGCGCCGCGAAGCGCGACGACCCGCAGCGCGACATATCCAAGGCGGTCAACGAGTCCTGCCGCGGAGAGTGGGCCGATCCAGCGTGCACCGGGAAGTGCGTCGGCGATCTCGTGCTCTCCGAGCTTCCGCCATCCGCCGGCCTGCTCTTCTGCGAAGATTCCGACGGTGACCGGCGACGTTCCGCCCTTGAACGCCTCCATGCCGATCCAGAGCTGCCCGTCCGCCATTCCGACGGACGGAGCGGTCGTTGAGAACTCCGCCTCGAGAAGCTGCGCGCCCGGATCCAATGTCGCCCGGAACGTCCGGCGATCCGCTCTTCGGAGTGACAGACGAGCTTCCACGCTGTCGGTTCCGTTGACCGTCACGGAATGCAGATCGCTCCGCCAGTTCGCCCGGATCGCGCGCTGCGTGGCGTCCCAATCGGCTCCTGCGCCGCCGGGCCACAACATGAACTCATCAATGCCGCGACCTCGAAGGAGCGCCATGAGCTCGACGAACTCGTCGGCCGAGACATCCCGTGTCGTCCCGTCGAGGCCGAAGGGAAGCGCGATTCCCGGATTGACGACCCAGGGCGTCACTTCCGACGAAGGCACTCCTCCGTACGAGAAGAGGCACGCATCGAGATTCGCGCGATGCAGCCTCATGTTTGCGCGCCAGGGATCCTCGTCGGCAGGGAAAAAGGTCTCGCCAAACACGTAGATGGCAGGCGCCTGAAGATCCGCGCGACCATCCCAGCGAGCAGACATCCACCCGCGATCCCACCACTCGAAGTCGGCGTACTGCCGCAGGCTTCCGTCCGGCTCGACTCCGCCGTCCATCCGCATGGACTGCGCGAACTCGCTGCACCTCGAGTCCGGCCATGCGGCCTGAACCTTGGAGTAGAACGCGGCGTGCAGCGCGCCATCCACGGCTTCCCGCGACATGGAGTCCCACCAGGCCGACCAACCTCGGTTCGCGGGGTGATCCCTCGGCAGCGACGGAACGAAGTCAGGCGAGCCTGCTTCCTGCCAAAGCACGCTGACCGAGACTTCACGCGGAACTCCTGCCGGGTTCATCAGCAGAGGCTCCTGAGCCCATCTCGGATCCGACTGCATCGCGGCGAAGAGCTGCACGGGAGTCGTTCCCCAGCAAGGTTCGAGATTGGGCGGGTAGCACAGCGCAGGAAGCCTGAGTTCGCAGTCCAGGTGCCAACGACTCGGCGCCGGCACTCCGTCCGACGCCTGACGCGCGCGGTACCGAGCGATGAAGGAATCCATCCAAGCGCCCATCTGTGCCCGTCCGCTGGTCGTCCACGGCGAATGCGCGGTCGGGAATGCCGCCACGGCGTCGGACGGGTTTCCGACGAGCGTCCCGCGTCCCCAATTCTGGATGAGGATTGACACGTCTCCCGGTGCCGTTCCCGACTGCAGGATGCGATTGCAAACCGCGTCTGCCACCGACACCGCGGTGGAACTCGGACTCGCTCCGACAAACACCAATGGCACGAAGGTCGGATCGTTCGCGGCTTTGCCGACCGCGGGCGCCCAGAGCCATACCTTCGGCATTTCCGCCTGCGAATAGGAGGCGGCCAGTGACGGAATACAAATCGCAAGGGCCCGGAATCGCGTCGTCATGGCAACATGCTACGGCCGACTGCATGGGGTGAAAAATCGATCGGAAGCGTCCGGAGAGGTCCGCTCGTGGCGTGCCGTACTTCCGGTCTGCCTCGGTTCATGGGACACTTCCCGCTCATGGACCTCTCGTCCCAGCGCATCCTCCTCACCGGCGGGGCCGGGTTCCTCGGGCGCGCCGTGCTCGAGCGGCTCGCCGCGCGCGGCGCGCGGGACGTCTTCGTGCCACGCCGGCGCGACTACGACCTGACGCGCGAGGCCGACGTCGAGCGCGTGTACCGGGACGCGAGGCCGGACGTCGTGATCCACCTCGCGGCCGAGGTCGGCGGCATCGGCGCGAACCAGGCGAATCCGGGGCGGTACTTCTTCGCCAACATGGCGATGGCGATGCACCTCATCGAACAGGGCCGCGCCGCCGGGATCCGCAAGTTCGTGCAGGCCGGGACCATCTGCGCCTATCCGAAGTTCACGCCGGTGCCGTTCCACGAGGACCGGCTCTGGGACGGCTACCCTGAGGAGACGAACGCCCCCTACGGCATCGCGAAGAAGGCCGCGATGGTGATGCTCGACGGCTACCGGCGGCAGTACGGGCTGGCGTCGGCGTACGTGCTGCCCGTGAACCTCTACGGGCCGTGGGACAACTTCGACCTTGGGACGTCGCACGTCATTCCCGCGCTCATCCGAAAGTGCGTCGAGGCGCGCGAGGCCGGGGCCGATCACGTCACGTGCTGGGGCACGGGAAGCGCGAGCCGCGAGTTCCTCTACGTGGACGACGCCGCGGAGGGCCTGCTGCGCGCGGCGGAGGTGATGGAAGAGCCGACGCCGGTCAACCTCGGCACCAGCGCGGAGATCACGATCCGCGACCTGGTCGCGCTGATCGCGAGACTGAGCGGGTTCGCCGGGGAGATCCGTTGGGACGCGTCGAAGCCCGACGGGCAGCCGAGACGTTGCCTGGACACGGAGCGGGCCGAGCGATTGCTCGGCTGGAAGGCCGCGGTCGGACTCGAGGAAGGTCTGCGCCGCACCATCGACTGGTACGCGGCGAACCGCGGTCATCGAGCCATGCACGATCCGTCGCGACCCGCGTGACGGGAACGGCCGCCGGAGATTGTGCCGGTGGCCCCCGGCGTGCTTTCCCCGCTCAGAACAACTCTCCCCGCTCCTCCGCCGTGAGCACCT
>JAIYBS010000300.1 GCA_027488415.1 Planctomycetaceae bacterium
CAACCCGGTCGGCGCGGACGACGAGTGGGGCTTCGAGCAGGCGATCGCCGACTGGGGCTGGCCGGCCGACCTGCTGCGGCTCATCCCGGCCGCGGAGGCGTCCGCGCTCGCCGGCACGCCGCTTGGCAACGCCGACGGCCCCGACGGCGCGCTGCTCGTCGCGAACGCGGGCACCACGCGGCCCGCCGAGACGGTGCGTGCCGCGCTCGCGCACGAGTCGATCGCGGTGCACGAGGGCACGCCGATCGCGCGGCTGCGGCCCGACGGCGCGGGCTGGCACGTCGACGCCGAGGACGGGCGCTCGTTCGCCGCCGATCTCGTGGTGATCGCCACCGCGGGAATCCCGGGCGGCGCGCTGCCCGAGATGCCGGAGGCGCTCGCGTCGGACGCGCTGCCGTCGGTGCCCTTCGACGCGACGCGCGGGCAGCTCTCGACGATCGCGTTCGAGGGGTCGGGTGACCTGCCGCGCACGGTGGTGAGCGCGAACGGGTTCGTCATGCCGCCGCGCGACGGCGCCGTGTGCGCCGGCGCGACGTTCGAGCGCGAGCGGCTCTCCGTTCCGGCCACGCCGCACGACGACGCGATCAACCTCGGCCACGTCGAGCGCCTGCTGCCGAGGCTGACCGCGCACGTGCCGGAGCGGCGCGGCGCGTGGGCGGGGATCCGGACCTCGGTGCACGACCACTGCCCCGTCGTCGGGCCCGTGGTCGCGGACGGCGCGTTCCGCACGGCGTTCGCGCGGCTCGCCCACGGACCCGTCGCGGCGCAGTGGCCACCGGCGCCCGTGCTGCCCGGGCTCTTCGTGTCGCTCGCGCACGGTTCGCGCGGCACGTGCACGGCGTTCCTCGCCGGCGAGCTGATCGCGGACATGGCGTGCGGCACGCCGCGGTGCGTCCCCGACGACCTGCTTCCCGCGATGCTTCCTCAGCGATTCCTGGTACGAGACCTTCGGAGCGGTCCGCGGGCGTGAGTCACGCGCAGGTCGGCACGCGCCTCAGCGCGCGAGCTCGCAGAACACGACCTTCTTCATCGGCCACGCGTCAAACGATCGCCCCGGCACGAGGCGTGCCGCGACCGGATCCTCCGCGCGCGAGAGCGCGGAGAGGTCGCGCTCGCCCGTCACCACGACGCCGGTCGGATGGGCCTGCACCCAGTCCGCCAGCTCCTGCGGCGTCGCCGCGAAGTCGATCCATCGCCCCGCGTGCCAGTCGATCCCGAGGTTCCGCAGCGCGTAGATGACGACGGGCCGGTCGAGCTCGACGACCGCCGCGGCAACGGCGCGCGTCGACATCGCGTTCAGCGCCCGGTCCTCCGCGGCGTGTGCACCGAGCCAGAGCGCGACGATCGCCGCGAACGCCGCACCGAGCGCCGGCAGTCGCAACTCGACGCGCGACCACCACGCGATCGCGATCCACGACGCGACGACCGCGGGCAGCAGCGGCACGGTCATCCATAGGAGCGTCCATCCCGGCGCCCATTCCGGCGCGCGGCCGCGGACGATCGCGACGATCGCGAGCGTGATCACCGTCGCGGCGATCGCGGTCATCGCGATGCCCGTGGTCCAACGCACGTCGGGCGCGGTGCGGCCCGGCGGAAGGTCGCCGACCGTGCCGTCGACCCAACGCGCGAGCATCATCGCGACGAGCACCGCGGTCGGCGCCGCCGCCGGGTAGATGTAGGTGGGGCTCTTGCCGCTCAGCAGCGTGAAGCCGATGATCGGCAGCACCACCGCGAGCACGAGCAGCGCGCGCAGGTCGCCCGCGCGGAGCGATCGCCACGCGGCGCCAGGCGAGAGGTTGAACCAGGGGAGCGTGAGCATCGCGGTCGCGGGGAAGCAGCCGGCGACGAAGGCCACGAGGATCACCCACCACGGGTCGTCGTGCGCGCCGCCCGTGAATCGGTCGACGAACTCGAAGCGCCAGATCTCCGCCGCGCGCTCGGGGTTCGCGGTCCAGAATCCCCACGCGACGAGCGTGAGCGGAGCGACGGCGAGCGGCAGGCCGACCGCGGGCGCGAGCCGTCGCGCGTCACGCAGCCGACCCGCGAGGAGGAGCCACGCGCCGACGATCGCGACCGGTGCGAGCAGGAGCGGTCCCTTCGTGAGGCCCACGAGCGCGCAGGAAGCCCAGAAGGCGGCGGTCCAGGCGGTGATGGGGCGACGCGCGGCCCGTGCGTCGGGAGACGCGGGCCGCGTGGCGCCATCGCCCAGCGCAAGCCACCCCGTGCAGATCGCGAGCCACCACCACAGCGCGAGCATCGCGTCGGTGATCGCGAGGCGGCCGATGAGCTGCGTGCCCGGCATCGCCGCGAGGAGCCCCACCGCGAGCGTCGCCGCGAGGGCGCCGCATGCCCGGCGCGTGAACCAGAAGACCGAGACGAGCAGCATGCTCGCCGCGAGCGCGCTCGGCGCCCGCACCGCGAACTCGCACTGCCCGAACGCACGGATGCACGCCGCCTGCGCCCAGTAGGTGAGCGGGGGCTTCGTCACGTGCAGCTGGTCGCGGATGCGCGGCGCGAGCCACTCGCCGTGCTCGGCCATCCAGCCGCTCACCGCCGCATACCGACCCTCGTCCGGCGGATAGATGCCATGGTCGCCGAGCGAGTGCCAGAGCAGCGCGATCGACGCGAGCAGCACGCCCCATTGCGCCCAGCGCGGCGGATCGTGGGGGCTCGTGCGGCGTTCCATCCCGAAAATGTAGCCGGGGAAAACATGCCGGGGGCCCCCCGGCATATTTTCACTGCCGCGTCGACACCACCGGCTGCGCACCGCGCTCGCTGACGAGCACCACCAGCAGGTTCGTGACCATCTCGGCCTTCTGCTCGGGGGTGAAATCGGCCAGCTTCTTCGCGTGGATCTGCTCCATCGCGAGCTCCACCATGCCCACCGCGCCCTCGACGATCTTCTGGCGGGCGGCGACGACCGCCGTCGCCTGCTGGCGCTGCAGCATCGCCGCCGCGATCTCGGGCGCGTAGCTGAGGCTCGAGATGCGGCTCTCGAGCACCTCGACGCCGGCCCCGCGGAGGCGGCCGTCGAGCTCCTCCTTGAGGCGCTGCCCGATCAGGTCGGTGCTGCCCCGCAGGCTGGTGCCGCCCGGCTCGGGCGAGTCGTAGTGGTAGTGGCTCGCCAGGTTCCGCAGCGCCGCCTCGCTCTGGATCTCGACGTACCGCTCGTACGCATCCACCGCGAACAGCGCCTCGGCGGTGTCGACCACGCGCCACACGACCACCGCGGAGATCTCGATCGGGTTGCCGTCGAGGTCGTTCACCTTCAGCGGGTGGCGCGAGCGCGCGCCCTCCTGGATCACCTTGCCCTCGGCGCTCATCACGGGCGCCGCCTGGTGCGACCCGGTCTCGAAGGTGCGCACGCGCAGCGTGACGCGGCGCTTGATGGTGAACGGGTTCGTCCAGTGCAGCCCGATCGTGCGCACCGTGCCGCGGTAGTGGCCGAAGAGCACCAGCGCGCGGCTCTCGTTCGGGTTGACGATGAAGTACCCGCACAGCGAGAGCACGAAGAGCAGGAACGCCGGGATCGCGCCGAGGATCGGCGTCGGCGTGGACTCGCGCGCCGCGGTGATCACCAGCCACACCGCGCCCGCGATCAGGGCGAGCGTGACCGGCAGCATCAGCCAGCCGGAGATCGGCGAGAACGGGCGCTCGTGGAACTGCCCGTCGAGGGCGACCGGCGCGGCGGAGGCGGCAGCGGCATTGGCGGTGGATTGCTGGTTCATGGCGGTCCGCAAATCCTACCTGCGGGAAAATCGGCAATCCTTCCGGAATTCCTTCCCAAACAGTACTGTAGCCGCTATACTACCGCCGTGGCATCCGACCTCGCCGACAAGCTCCAGCGCGACTTGAGCGTGGGCACCGCGTGGCTCGTGGTGCTCGCGGCCATCGCGCGCGCGGACGAGCCGATCCACGGCTACGAGATCGCCCGGCAGCTCGCCGAGGAGGCGCCCGAGGGCCTGTCGTTCAAGCAGGGAACGCTCTACCCGATGCTCCGATCCATGGAGTCCGACGGGCTGGTCCGCAGCACGCTGGTGCCCTCCACCGAGGGGCCGGCGCGCAAGTGCTTCACGCTCACCGCCGAGGGGAAGCGCGTGCTCTCCGCCTGGACCGACACCTGGCGGCGGACCAACAAGTGGGTGAACAAGGTGCTTGGAGGGATCGATGGTCTCCGCTGATCCGCCCGTCACGCCCGACCCGGTGCGGCGCTACCTGACGCAGCTCGAGCTCGAGCTCGCGACGCAGGATGCCGCGCTCCGCCACGACGCGCTCATCGACGCGGAGTCGCACCTGCGCGCCGCGATCGCCGCGGGCGCGACGCCCGAGCGCGCCATCGCCGACTACGGCGAGCCCGCCGAGATCGCCGCCGCGTACGTCGCCGCGGAGCGCGCGCAGCCCGCGTGGCGCCGGGCGCCGGAGCCGCGGTCCGCGCATCCGGCCGCGCACGGCGCCGCGCCGTCGGCCGCGGGCCCGTCCGCCTCGGCGACGCTTCCGGCCACCGGATTCCGCGCCATCCCCGTCATCGGCATCTGGGCCGACCGTCGCGCGTGGGGTGCGCTCGTCTACTTCGG
>JAIYBS010000001.1 GCA_027488415.1 Planctomycetaceae bacterium
CGCCACGCGCACGCTCCGCGCGGAGCAGGAGACCGCGGGCTTCGGCGCCGCGGCGCTCGCCCCGACCTCGCTCGTGACGGAGGCGGTGATCCGGCTCATGGGGCAGCAGGACCTCCCGGCCAACGACTCGCACCTGCGCGGCCTCGCGAGCGTCTTCATGTCGCGCGTCATCGCCGATCGCCGCCGCCGGCGGCTCGCCGCGAAGCGCGACGCGCGACTCACGCAGCGGCTCGACACCGAGGCCGAGGAATCGATCCACTTCCGCACCGTCGACGGAAAGGCGGACCGGGCGGACCTCGAGGAATTGGAGCGCGCGATGGTCGAGCTCGCCGCGACGCATCCGCGCGAGATGGAGGTCGTGACGCTGCATTCCGTCGCGGGAATCCCGATGGAGCGCGTCGCGGCGCTGCTCGACGTCAGCCTCGCGACCGCACACCGCGACCTCGCCGCCGCACGGGAGCTCCTCGCGCGGCGCCTGAAGTCCCTGCGCCGGCCGCACTGAGGCGCCGGCTCACCAGCCCGTGTCGGTGGGCCGCATGCGGACCACGCCGAAGTCGCGCTCGACCTCCGCGGCGCCCTGCTCGTCTCCCCACTGCGCGAGGACGCCCGCGAGCACGCGGGCACTGAGCGCGCTGACGCCGCCGCGCGCGGATCCGCCCGCGGCGACCTCGTCGGCGAGCTGCGTGAGCGACGTCACGTACGCGGTCTCGTAGTCGCAGACCAGGAAGGCGATCGGCGCGAAGTACGCGAGATACCACGCCCGCAGGCCGTCGCGCGGATCCTGCCGGCGGTACTCGGGCCACAGCTGCCGGATGTACATGTCGTACGCGTCCTGTACGAGTCCGATGTGGACGCAGCAGTAGGCGAGGTTCCAGTAGGCGTTGACGGCCCTCGGCGAGCCACGCCCGAGGACATACTCGAGCCGCGCGCAGTTGACCGCCAGCCAGCCGACGACGTCCTCGTTGCTGTAGCCGCGGATCGAGAGGATCACGCCGATCTGCGCCTCGGCCATCAGGAGCCGCGGGTCGTCCGGCGGCATGTGCTGCCGGAGATACTCGAGCGCCGAGCGCATCTCGGGGAACTGGCGTGGATCCGTGTCCCGGGAGATGAGGGCGAAGATCCGCCCGAGCGCGAGCACGCAGCCGGCCTCGACGGGATCCTCGTACAGGCCCGCGAACCACTGCGCCGACGCCAGAGCGAGCTCGGGGTCGTTCACGCTCGAGAAGAAGGGCCACGGGATCCGGCCGTTCTCGAGCGACGTCGTCAGGAGCCGCGTCTCCTCGGAACGCAGGGTGCCGTCCTCGGCGATCACCCGGAACGCCATCGGCCCAAGCATCGCGGCCATCGGCCGGTCGAACTTCGCGCCCATCCGGACCATCTCGGGCAGCAGCTCGCGAAACGCGATGCTCTCGCCCCCGGGGTCGACCGCGAGCACGCGCTTGAACGATCGCTCGAGCAGCGCATACGCGTTCCGGTGCTCCCAGGCCTCGAGGTGCCCGCGCACCACGAGCGTGGCAAGCCGTCCGGCCGTCAGCGGATCGTCCTCGGCGATGCGATCGACCATCTTCTCGACGCGCA
Organism: Planctomycetaceae bacterium; assembly: GCA_027488415.1. Lineage (GTDB taxonomy): Bacteria > Planctomycetota > Phycisphaerae > Phycisphaerales > SM1A02 > UBA966. Next base: position 1,579 of record JAIYBS010000001.1, read on the forward strand.
CGAACGTGGCGCGCGCCACGGAGGAGTCGCGCGAGTCGCGCTGCTGCGCGATCACCTCGTCGATCATGGTGCGCGTGATGTCGAAGGTCCGCGTCGACTGCCGCTCGGCGACCAGCGCGGCCTCGCGGCTGCGGCGCGCGGACGCGGCATCGGTCCACCAGATCGCGGCCGCGGTCAGGACCGCGAGGACCGCGACGGCCGCGAGGATCGACGCCGAGCGATGCCTCCGCGCGACCCGAACCGCGCGTTCCCATGGGCCGAGCAGCCGCGCCGCGACGGCGTGGCCCGCGAGCCAGCGCCGCACGTCGTCGGCAAGCGCGGCGGCGGTCGCATAGCGGTCGTCCGGGTGCGGCGCCGTCGCGCGTCGCACGATCGCGTCGAGGTCGCCGCGCACCGACTCCGCGAGCGCATCGACGGTCGTCCCGCGGTCCGAGGCCGTTCGCGCCGCGGCCGCCGGGTCGCGCGCGATCGCGGCGGCGAGCCACGCAGTGGGCGGCACCGCCTCGGGGACCTCGAGCGGGCTCCGCGGAAGCCGCGTCGGCGGTCCCCCGACGAGGAGCTCCGCCAGCACCACGCCGAGCGCATACACGTCGCTGCGGGCATCGGCGATCGACGCGCCGTGCATCCACTGCTCCGGCGGCATGTACTGCGGCGTGCCGAGGCGCTGCCCGTCGGCGGTGCGCTGGCTCTGCATGTCGGAAGGCTCGAGCGCCTTCGCGACGCCGAAGTCGATCACCTTCGGGGTCAGGCGGTCCGTGCCGCGCGCGACCAGGATGTTGCCGGGCTTGATGTCGCGGTGGATGATCCCCTTCTGGTGCGCGTGCTGCACGCCGTCGCAGACCTCGGCGAAGAGCCGCACCCGCTCGCGGATCGCGAGCCGCCGCTCGTCGCAGAGCGCGTTGATCGGGAGCCCGTCGATGAACGGCATCACGAAC
>JAIYBS010000320.1 GCA_027488415.1 Planctomycetaceae bacterium
ATGGATCGCGCAGGATACGGCGGGAAAAGGCACGCGGCGCGCGCCGTGTGGCGCGCGCCGCGTGGGTTCGGTCTCGGTCGGGCAGCCTGCCGCGTCACTTCGCCGCGGGCGCGGCCGGGGCCGCGGGGGCGACCGGTGCCGCCGGCGCGGCCGGCGCGGCGGCCTTGGCGTCCTCGATCATCTTCGCCGCGGCCTCGGGCGTGATCTCCGAGGCCTTGACGATCATCACGCGCTCGGTCGGCACGTCGGAGAACATGCGCTTGGTGCCGGTCTGGTCCGTGCCCTCGGCGGGCGCGGTGCGGATCTGGCCGAGCGTCTCGAGGACGTTCATGCCGACCACGATCTTTCCGAACACCGCGTAGCCGGGGCCGTTGGCGCCGTCGAGCGCGGGGTTGTCCTTGAGGTTGAGGAAGAACTGGCTGGTCGCCGTGTCGGGCGAGGGGAGGCGGGCCATCGAGATGGTGCCCTTCGCGTTCTTCAGGCCGTTCGTCCACTCGTTCTTGATGGGCGGGTTCGTCGGCTTCTGCACGAGCTCCTTGTCGAACCCGCCGCCCTGGACGACGAAGTTCGGCACGATGCGGTGGAACGCCGTGCTGTCGTAGAAGCCGGCCTTCACGTACTTCATGAAGTTCTCGACCGAGATCGGCGCCTTGGCCGGGTCGAGCTCGAGCACGATCGTGCCCTTCGACGTCTCGAGCGAGACGAAGACCGGGCCGTTCGCGGCGGGCGCGGTCTGGGCGGGGGCGGCCTCCGCGGGCTTCTGCTCCTGCGGGGCCTGCATCGCGAGCGCGGCGGTCGCGGCGAGGGAGGCGAGGAGGGAGGCGACGATACGCGTGGGGGTAGACATGGGTGGATCCTCTGCGGGACCGGGGATTGTAGGGTGAGGCGGGCGCACGGGAGCCCGTGCGTCCCCGGCGCGGCGGCGGGGGCATGCATACGATGATCCGCCCATGCGCGCCGCGATCCGTCCCGTCCTCGACCTCTTCAGCAGCGTGCGGTTCGGGATCGTCCTGCTGTCGCTGCTGTTCGTCTACATGTCGGTCGGCTCGGCGGGGATCCTCTACCCGATCCACCCGAACGTCTTCCATCCGGACGCGTGGGTCCATGCGCAGCTGCGCCAGTGGCGGCCCTTCGAGATGACCGAGTTCGAGTGGTTCCACTGGTGGCCGTTCGACGTGCTGATGGCGCTCCTTGCGGCGAACATCACGGTCACGACCCTCCGGCGGATCCCGCTTCGGACGGTGAACCTGGGCGTGTGGATGATCCACTCGGGGATCCTGCTCCTCATCCTCGGGAGCGTGATCTACTTCGGCACGAAGGTCGAGGGCGAGGCGCCCGTCGTCCGGCGCGCGATCACCGTTGGCATTGCCGGGAAGGGCGGGTCCGAGCTGGTGGCCACGGGGACCATGCTCGCGATGCCGGGGAACCGCATCACGGTCGGGGAAGGCGCGGATCGCTCCGACGTCGAGGTGCAGTCGATCGACCCGACGTGGGAGCTGCGCTCCGGCGAGGACGTGGGCACCCGCGCGTACAGCGTGAACCTGCTGATCGCGGGGCCCGAGCGCCGCTTCATCCGGCAGGTGATCGCCGGGTACCCGCAGTACACCGAGGACCTCCTCTTCAGCGAGGATCCTCAGCAGCCGGTCAAGCGCGCGGTGAAGGAGACGGGCAAGCCGACGGTCGACGAGCGCCTGTTCGTCGCGCTCGACTACGGTCCGCAGGACTCCTTCTACCTGAAGAACGACCTCGTGAAGAGCTGGGCGGTCTACGTCCGCCGGCCCGGCGAGACGAAGTGGGTGCAGCGGCGCATCGACGGGATGCCGCTCTACAACGACTGGGTGCCCGACCTTGACGAGGTCTTCGTGCCGACGCAGGAGTCGGCCGAGGCGCACCCGATCCGCGTGGCGATCCCCGCGACCGAGCAGGACGACCCCGCGCCGGGCGTCGCGCTCGAGGCGACGGGCTACCTGCGGTACGGCCAGCTCCGCGCGCGGTGGATCCCGGGCGGGCCGGACGCCGCGCCGAACGCGGTGGCGGCCGTCGACGTGTCGGACTCGGAGGGTCGATCCGCGCAGTACCGGCTCGTCGCGCGTGACCCGCAGAAGCGGAGCGCCGACGGCGGCGTGCTCGCGATCCGCCAGGTGAGCGACGAGGAGCAGGTTGCCGGCTTCCTGGCCCAGCCGACGCTGGTGTTCCGCGTCCCCTCGAAGGGCATCGAGCAGCCCGAGCCGGTGAAGGACGCGGCGCTCGCCGACGCCTCGGCGCCGTGGCGGCCGGTCGGCGGGCCCGACTCGGGCTACGCGTACCGCGTCGTCGCGGTGCAGGACGACCTCCCGATCGGCGGGCGCGAGCTGTCGGTCGCGATCCTCGAGCTGCGCACGCCCGCCGGCGAGTTCCGCCGCTGGGCCTTCAGCGACGGCGCGATGAGCCGCGACCTGCGGCCCGGCGAGGACCCGATGGCCGCGATGAAGCGCGGCGGCGAGAGCTTCATCGACCCCGCCATCGAGGTCGAGTATCGCCCGGGCAACGGGCTCGCGCTCGCGCTGCTCGTCGCGGGACCGGAGCAGGGGCGTCTTCGGCTCGTGGACTCGCTCGGGCGCAAGGATGCCCGCATCGTCGACGTCGCCCCCCGGCAGCCGGTCGAGCTCGCCGCGGGCGTGAAGCTCACGGTGACCGAGTGGATGCCGAACGCCGTGCAGGAATCGAAGCCCTACGTGGTGCCGCCGGAGCAGCGCCAGCGCGACGCGCGCGAGCTGTTCGCGATGGCGCGAATCGGCGCGGCCGGCGGCGGCTCGCACGAGTGGCTGCAGTACCACCCGTACGTCTTCGACCGGCCCCAGGACGTGCTGCGCAGGTACTGGCTGTCGCCCTCCACGCTGACGCTGCCGGACGGGTCGAAGCTCGAGGTCCTCTTCTCCCGCCAGCGCGAGCGACTGCCGCAGCCGGTGGCGCTCGATTCCTTCGAGCTCGCGACCCACGTCGGCGGATTCAGCGGGCAGTCGTCGAGCATCCGCAACTACACGAGCATCGTCCGCTTCCGCGAGGCCGACGGCACCTGGGGCGGGCCCGAGCGGCTCAGCGTCAACGAGCCGGTCGAGCACGGAGGCCTCTCGTTCTTCCAGAGCCAGTGGGATCCGCCGGAGGAGTCACGGCAGGGCGGCATCGCGAGCGCCGGCCTCAACTACACGGTCCTCGGCGTCGGTAACCGCAACGGCGTCTGGATCCAGCTCGCCGGCTGCGTGGTCGCCGTGGCGGGGATGGCATACGCCTTCTACGTGAAGCCCGCGATCAAGCGCCGCCATCGCCAGGCGGTGCTCGACGAGATCGCCCGCGCGAAGGCCGAGGGCCGCGCGCCCGTGTTCGCGAAGCACCTCTCGGAGTCCGTCCATGCGTGACCTGTCCCACCCGGCGTCGATGCTCCGGATCCTCCTCGCGGCGATCGTCTCGCTCGCGTTCGCCGCGCGCGGCGCGTGCGCGCAGGCGGCCGGCCCGGCGGTCGGCGCGACCGTCCCGTTCCACGAGCAGGTCGACCTGCGGCCGCTCGACCGCGTCGCGGTGTTCACCGAGGGGCGGCTCAAGAGCTTCGCCAGCTTCGCGAACACGCAGATGCAGTTCGTGACCGGCCCGCGGAAGGTGGCCGGGCAGGGCTCCGACTTCACGTACCTCGACCTGATGATCCGGCCCGGCGCGTACGCGGACGCGGACCTGATCTTCGTGAAGAACAAGGAGGTGCGCGCGCGCATCGCCCAGGCCGCGCAGCGCGACGACGCGTCGCTGACCGAGCGGCTGAAGGCCTTCGAGAAGTCGGGGCTCGCCTCCGAGAAGGTGCTGCAGCTTCCCTCGGTGCGCGCGGAGCTGCAGGCGATGGAGGGCGACCTCATCCGGACCGCCAAGGAGATGGACGCCATGAAGGGCGCGCTCTCCGTGAAGGAGCCGCAGTTCCTGCTGTCCTCGCTGCGGCTCATCCCGCCGGCGGACGGCGCGGCCGACAAGCCGTGGGCATCGATCGCGGACATCATGCTGCTCGGCGCGGATCCCGCGACGCTTCCGCCGAACGTGCGCGACCGCAAGGTCGAGCCGATCCCCGGCCTCGACGAGGCGAAGCAGCGCGCGCTCTCCGCGGACTGGCGGGCGCTCGTGATGGCCTGGCAGCAGGGCGACGCCGCGGCGGTCAACGCGCGGGTCGAGTCGATTGCCGCCTCGCTGCCCGCGCTCGTGCCGTCGATCTATCCGTCGAAGGAGCGGCTCGAGTGGGAGGGCTGGTACTTCCGCAGCGGGAACCTGAGCCGGATCTGGATCGTGTTCCTCGCGGCGACGGTGCTGCTCCTCCTGGCGCTCGTCTACCGGTGGCCCTGGGCGATGAAGGCCGGCATGGTCACGTTCGGGATCGCGGCCGGCATGCAGACGTTCGCGGTGATGCTGCGCTGGTACATCTCCGGCAGGTGGCCGAACTCGAACATGTTCGAGGCGGTGACCACCGCGGCATGGATGGGGACGGCGCTCGCCTTCGTGGCGGAGGCGTGGTTCCTGCGGCGCACCGCAATGCGCGGCGTGCTCGCGCTCGGCGCGGCCGTCACCAGCATGGTGGCGCTGATGGCGGCGTACCTGCTGCCCGTCCAGCTGAACCCGAACATCTCGAACATGATGCCGGTGCTGCACGACGTGTGGCTCTACATCCACACGAACGTGATCATCTTCAGCTACGCGCTGATCTTCATGGCCGCGGTGAGCGCGTCGGCGTATCTCGTGGGGCGCCTCGCGGGCGGCGGCCCGGCGTTCGCGCGCGTCGGCGGCGCGGGCGCGGTCGCGGAGCTCGCGGGCGGCGCGCCG
>JAIYBS010000307.1 GCA_027488415.1 Planctomycetaceae bacterium
AACCGCCCGAAACGCCGCCCTTGCGCTCGCCGCATCGACCGTGTTCCTCTGCGCCCTCGGCTCCGGCTGCGCGGGCCGTATGGCCGCTGGCCACATGGCGCGCAAGGCGCTCACCTCCGATGACAGCGCGCGCGAGGTGCGCTACGCGACCATGGCCGACGCGCACGCGGCGTTCTACTCCGCGCTGAACGGCGTGTGCACCGGCAGCGCCGACGGCATGGAGACCGTGTGGTCGCACGGCACCGACGTCAGCGACTTCGGCCCCGACGGCCGGTCGCACCTTGGGTGGAACGCCGTCATCGAGCAGTTCCGCAAGGAGGCCGCGATGAAGATGGGCGGAACCGTCACCTGCGTCGACGTGCGGATGGTGGAGGGCGACGGGTTCGGCTTCACCACCTGCACCGAGGTCGGTACCGGCATGGTGATCAACGGCAAGCCCACGGCGCTGCGGTTCCGCTCGACGAACGTCTTCCGCAAGGAGGGCGCCGGCTGGCGGCTCGTGCATCACCACACCGACCAGGCGGCGCCGATGGTGGCGCCGTCCGGGTCGCCGGCGAAGCCCTGAGCGCTGCTGCCGCGCCGCCGCTGATTACGGCGCGCGTCGCACGTCTGCGTTCGCGCGCTCGGCCGCGGCACGCAGTCGCGCCACGATCTCCGGATGCTCGCCCGCCACGTTGCGCGACTCGGCCGGATCCGCCGCGAGGTCGTAGAGCTCGATACCCGTCTTCAGGTCGTAGCGGTACTTCGCAGGCACGCCGTCGCGGCCCGGCGCGGCGCCCGCGAGCGAGCGGTAGCCGTGCGGCAGGTGGAGCTTCCAGGTCCCCTGGCGCACGGCCTGCACCTCGGTGCCGTCGTACCAGGTGAACACGAATCGGTCGGGCGCGGGGTTCGCGCACCGCTCCAGCGCGGGGCGCATGTCCGTGCCGTCGACGGCCGCGCGCGGCGCGTCGGCGCCGGCGTATGCGCACAGCGTGGGCAGCAGGTCGATCGCGGCCATCGGCACCGCGCACTCGGCGCCCGCCGGGATCGTGCCCGGCATGCGCGCGACGAAGGGCACGCGGATGCCGCCCTCGAAGGTCGTTCCCTTTCCCTCGCGGAGCCCGCCGGCGCTGCCCGCGTGGTTGCCGTAGGAGAGCCACGGCCCGTTGTCGCTCGTGAAGACGACGAGCGTGCGGCGCGCGGGGTCGGCCCTCGCCGCCGCATCGACCTGCGCCAGGATCATCCCGACCGCCGCGTCGAGCTCCTCGACCGCGTCGCCGTACGCGCCGCCGCGCGAACGGCCGCGGAATTCCTCGCTTGCCGCGATCGGCACGTGCGGCATCGTGAACGCCACGTAGGTGAAGCTCGGGCGATCGCGGTGCAGCCGGAAGAAGTCGGCGGCGAGCCGGCCGATGCGCCGCGTCAGCTGCGCCTGCGACTGCAGGTTCTCCATCTCCTCGCGCGCCGTGTCCGTGCCCGACCAGAAGAGCGCCGGATACGCGTTCGGCGTCTCCGGGTGGAGGGGCCACATGTCGTTCGAGAACGCGAGCCCCTGCCAGGTGTCGAAGCCCTGCGCGTTCGGAAGCTCCCCCGCGCGGTGGCCGAGGTGCCACTTCCCGTACGCGGCGGTCGCGTACCCGCGGTCGCGGAGCTCCTCGGCGAGCGTGACCTCCGCCTGCGGCAGGCCCCGCCGCGCGTCCGGCCCGAGCGCGCCGCGGACGCCGGTGCGGACGGCGTATCGACCGGTGAGGATCGCCGCGCGCGACGCGCTGCACACCGGCTCGGCGACGGAGAAGTCGGTGAGACGCACGCCCTCCCGCGCCAGGCGGTCGATGTTCGGCGTGCGGATCGCCGTGTTGCCGTAGCAACCGAGGTCGCCGTAGCCGAGGTCGTCGGCCACGATGAGCACGATGTTCGGTCTGGGGTCCGGGGTCCGCGGCGGGCGACCGATGGTCGCGCACGCCGCCGCGCCGAGCGTGAGCAGGGCTGACAGGAGCCCGGGCAGGGCGCCGGCGCGCATCACTTCTGCTGCGCGGCCTGCTCGGACTTCAGGCGGCGCATGGCCTCCTGGGTGGCCCGCTCCATCTGGTCGTCGGAGAGCTGGGGGCGCTGGGCGGCGTGGGAATCCTCCTTGGAGAGTTCCTCGCCCGCGTCCTTCATGCCCTTCTTGAACTCGGTGATCGACTTGCCGATGTTGCGGCCGACCATGGGCAGGCGGCTTCCGAAGATCAGGAGGCCGATCACGCCGATCACGAGCAGTTCGGTGGTTCCGAGGCCGAAGATGGCGAGCACGGGGGCGGCGGAGGTCATGGTTTCAGTCTATCGGCATTTTTGCACGCCTCCTTGCGTCTCGGTCGATATCGGGCGCATGCACGGATGCACGATCGCCGTTTCCCCGTCCGCACGCCGCCTCCGCCGGGCCCACGCAGGCGCGATGCTCGCCGCCGCAGGGGCGCTTGCGGTGGCCTCGGCCGTCTTCATGGGCGGCTGCGAGACGGCCGCCCCGCCGGCTCCCGCGCTCGACCCGGACTTCCAGCTCCCGCCCGGTGAGCACGGCCTGCGCAAGCTCTCCCGCGAGGAGTACCCGGACCTGGCCTCGGCGTTCGCGGGCAAGGACGACAAGTTCGCCCGCGCCATCGACGGCAGCGCGAACTGGTTCACCACGGGCACGAGCCGCCAGAACTATTCCTCGGAGCAGATGGGCCCGATCTCGCAGGTGGTCTCCGGCCACGATCAGGCGGCCGCGAGCGTCTACGCGTTCCGCGACCTCCTGCAGAAGAGCGCCGACGCCAAGAGCTTCCAGGACGCGGTGTACGAGCAGTTCGACATCTGGCAGACGCGCGGCTACGACGGCAAGGGCAAGGCCCTCGTCACCGGTTACTGCTCGCCCGAGTTCAAGGCGAGC
>JAIYBS010000219.1 GCA_027488415.1 Planctomycetaceae bacterium
CGGCGTGATCGGCATCAAGGTCTGGGTCTACAAGGGTCTCTTCGAGCAGGTCGAGGACGACACCACCACCAACGCCGCCGGCGGACGCGCACGCGCCCGTGGCCGTCGCTGATCCCTGCGAAGGAAAGTTAGGAACCACCCATGTCGAACCTGATTCCCAAGCGAGTCAAGTACCGCAAGCAGCAGCGCGGCAAGATGAAGGGCAACGCCACCCGCGGCAACTACGTCGCGTTCGGCGACTACGGCCTGCAGAGCCTGGAGACGTGCTGGATGTCCGGCCGCCAGCTCGAGGCCGGCCGCGTCGCCGCGCAGCACTTCCTCCGCCGCCAGGGCAAGGTGTTCATCCGGGTGTTCCCGGACAAGCCCATCTCCAAGAAGCCACTGGAGACCCGAATGGGTACCGGTAAGGCCGACGTGGACTTCTGGGCCGCGCGCATCAAGCCCGGCACCATCCTCTTCGAGATCGCGGGCGTGCCCGAGGACCTCGCCAAGCAGGCCTTCGCCCGCATCGCAAACAAGATGCCCGTCCGCTGCCGCTTCGTCGGCCGCCGGCTGGCCGTCTGATTCAACACGAAAGGCAGCCCAGACATGAAGGCAGCTGAAGTCAAGAAGCTCCGCGACGACGAGATCACCGCCGAGGCCAAGCGCCTCCGCAAGCAGCTCTTCGACCTGCGCGCGCAGACCGTGACCGAGAAGACCAAGGACTCGTCCCAGTTCAAGAAGACCCGCAAGGACCTCGCTCGTGTCCTCACCGAGCGCAGCACCCGCATGAAGAAGGCCACCAAGTGAGCAGCAAGGACAACATCGTCGTCGGCGAGGACGCCCCGCGCCGCATCGGCGTCGTCGAGACCGCCACGCGCGAGAAGACGCGCAAGGTGACCATCCAGTACGTCGCCAAGCACCCCAAGTACGGCAAGTACGTGCGCAAGCGCACCGTGCTCCAGGTGCACGACGCCAAGAACGAGACCGGCGTGGGCGACCGCGTCGAGATCGCCGAGTGCCGGCCGATCTCGCGCACCAAGCGCTGGACCGTCATCCGCGTCGTCGAGAAGGCCCCGGCCAAGGCCGACATGGTCTTCGAGGTCGACACGGGCTCCAAGAAGAAGAAGTGACCGCCCGAACCAACACGAAGGCAGGAACCAGATGATTCAGAAGGAATCCAGGCTCGAAGTGGCCGACAACAGCGGCGCCAAGGAGGCGATGGTGATCGGCATCATGGGCGTCTCCACCGCCCGCGGCCGCTTCACCCGCGTGACCATGGGCGTGGGCGACCGCGTCATGTGCGCGATCAAGGAAGCGATCCCCAACGGCCAAGTCAAGGCCGGCGACAAGGCCGAGGCCGTGATCGTCCGCGTCAAGGCCCCGACCCGCCGCAACGACGGCAGCTACGTGCGCTTCGACTCGAACGCGTGCGTGCTCGTCGACAAGGAAGGCAACCCGAAGGGCACCCGCATCTTCGGCGCCGTCGCGCGCGAGCTGCGCGAGAAGAACTTCATGAAGATCGTGTCCCTCGCCACGGAGGTCATCTGATGCCAGCCCACATCCGCAAGGGTGACGTCGTGTTCGTCCGCTCCGGCTCCGACAAGGGCAAGACCGGCGAGGTCGTCTCCGTCGACCCGAAGTCCTCGACCTGCGTGGTGAAGGGGATCAACCTCCGCACCAAGCACCTCAAGCCGAACCAGATGCGCCCGAAGGGCGCGATGGTGAAGGCCGAGCTCCCCATCCACATCTCCAAGGTCAGCCCGATGGCCGACGGCAAGCCCACCCGCGTGCGCTTCACCGTCAAGGCGGACGGCACCAAGGTCCGCGTCGCCGCCAAGGGCGGCAAGGAACTCGGCGCCATCTCCCCGGCCCGCAAGTCCTCCAAGAAGGCGAAGTGAGCCCACCCATGACCACCACCAAGACCAAGTCCCGGCTCCAGGCCATGTACATGGAGCAGGTCGCGCCGAAGCTCATGAAGGAGTTCGGGCTGAAGAACGTCAACCAGGTGCCGAGGATCCAGAAGGTCATCGTCAACACCGGCGTCGGCAAGCAGCTCGAGAACCAGAAGCTGAAGCCCGAGATCCGCGACACCATCATCGCCACCTACCGCAGCATCAGCGGCCAGAAGCCGGTGATGACCATCGCGAAGAAGAGCGTGTCGAACTTCAAGGTGCGCGAGGGTGCGCCGAGCGGCTTCATGGTCACGCTTCGCCGTGACCGCATGTGGAGCTTCCTCGACCGCATGATGAACCTCGCGATCCCCCGCATCAAGGACTTCCGCGGCGTCAGCGACCGGTCCTTCGACAAGGGCGGCAGCTGGAGCTTCGGCCTCAACGAGCAGGCCGTGTGGCCCGAGATCAACATGGCGAGCGTGAACTTCACGCACGGCATGAACGTGACCATCGTGTTCTCCAACAGCGACCCCAAGATGAGCCGCTTCGCGCTCGCCGAGCTGGGCATGCCGTTCGAGAAGCCCGAGGACCGGCAGTCCTCGAAGAAGAAGTGATTACCCCAGAGACCACGCCGGCGGCCGCGGCCGCCTGACCGACCCAACGCCGGATACCAAGGAACACCCGAATGGCCAGCAAGCGCGTCTTTGCCAAGATGAACCGGAAGCCGAAGTTCTCCACCCGCGAGAAGCTCCGGTGCGAGATCACGGGCCGCAGCCGCGGCAACTACCGCAAGTTCCGCATCTGCCGCCAGATGCTCCGGGAGCTCGCGCTCCAGGGCATGATCCCCGGCATGCGCAAGGCGTCCTGGTGACGCGCTGAACCCAGACCACAACGGACCAAGAAGGAGCCGAACATGGCGCTTCAAGACCTGACCGCTGACATGCTCACCCGCATCCGCAACGCCTGCCGCAACCGGGCGAAGCAGGTGCTCGTCCTCAACAACAAGCTCAACCGCGGCGTCGCCGAGGTCCTCCAGAAGGAGGGCTACATCCGCGGCTTCGAGCTGATCGCAGACGGCCGACAGGGCCTCCTGCGCGTCGACCTCAAGTACGGCCCGCGCGGCGAGATGCTCATCCACCACATGGAGCGCGTGTCGCGCACCGGGTGCCGCGTCTACCGCAGCGTCGAGGAGCTGCCGAGCCCGATGTCGGGCCTCGGCATCGCCATCGTCTCCACCAGCTACGGCGTGATGAGCGACCGCGAGTGCCGCGAGAAGCGCATCGGCGGCGAAGTCGTCGCGACCGTCGGCTGATCCGACCAACCGCAGCTACCAACAGTCAGCGACCCAGGAGCATCACCATGTCCCGCATCGCACGCAAGCCCGTCATGATCCCCGCCGGCGTCAAGGTGGCCGTCAACGCGGCCTCCCGCACCGTCAACTTCGAGGGGCCCAAGGGCAAGCTCTCCATGACCTACCGCCCCGAGGTGGGCGTCACGGTCGAGGGCTCGAAGATCGACGTCACGATGGACCCCGCCATCGTCGACCTCGGCAGCAACAAGGCCTTCTGGGGCACCACGCGCGCGCTCATCGCGACCGCGATCGAGGGCGTCCTGAAGGGCTACGAGAAGAAGCTCGAGATCGTCGGCGTCGGCTGGGGCGCCCGCGTCCAGGGCAAGAAGCTCGTGCTGACCGTCGGCTACGCCAACACGCTCGAGGTCGGCATCCCCGACGGCGTGAAGGTCGAGGTCAACCAGACCATGGTGACCGTCAGCGGCCCGGACAAGCAGGCCGTCGGCGAGTTCGCCTCGAAGTGCCGCGCCAAGCGCAAGCCCGAGCCGTACAACGGGAAGGGCATCAAGTACTCCGACGAAGTCATCCAGCGCAAGCAGGGCAAGGCGTTCGGCTCCTGAGCCGCCGCGCACCGAGGAACACCACCATGGACAAGACCACCGCCAAGACCATCCGCCGCGAGCGCCGCAAGAAGGGCATGCGCAAGACCATGTCCGGCACGCCGAGCCGCCCGCGCCTCAGCGTCTTCCGTTCGCTCCAGCACATCTACGTCCAGGTCATCGACGACCTCGCCGGCCGCACCGTCGCGTCCGCGAGCTCGCTCGACGTCGACGGCGTCGCCCGCAAGGGCGGCAACGTCAACGCGGCCAAGGAGATCGGCAAGGCGATCGCCGACCGCGCGAAGAAGGCCGGCGTCACCGCCGTGGTCTTCGACCGCAACGGCTTCCGCTACCACGGCCGCGTCAAGGCCGTCGCCGAGGGCGCCCGCGAGGGCGGCCTGCAGTTCTGAGCCGATCCCCCACCAGACCTACCACAGCGAGTCAACGACATGGCTGAACTCATCGACGAAACTTCCAGCATCGAGTCCATCACGGTGGGCGTGTACCGCACCAGCACCACCGTCGCGGGCGGACGCCGCTTCAGCTTCGCCGCGCTCGTCGTCGTCGGCGACAAGCAGGGCAAGATCGGCATCGGCTACGGCAAGAGCAACCAGGTGCCGCAGGCCGTCGAGAAGGCGCAGAAGGAAGGCCGTCGCAAGATGGTCTCCTACCCGATGCTCCGCAAGACGCTGCCGCACGCGGTCGAGGGCCACTTCGGCGCCTCGAAGGTCCGCCTGCTGCCGGCCACGCCCGGCACCGGCATCCTCGCCGGCGCCGCCGTGCGCGCGGTGCTCGAGATGCTCGGCGTGCAGGACTGCCTCACCAAGGGCTACGGGTCGACCAACCCCCGCAACCTCGTGAAGGCCGTGATCCGCGCCCTCGAGCAGCTCCAGACCCGCGAGAAGGTCGAGTCGCTCCGCGGCGTCACGATCGGCGCGACGCACGTCGAGACCTCGGTCGAGCGCGGCATGGCCGCGATGCCGCAGGTCCGCTCCGGCGAGAAGATGCAGGCCCCGAAGAACACCGTCGGCGACGAGCGTCGCCGCGGCGGTCGCGGCGGTCCGCGCGGTCCGCGCCGTGGCGAGGAAGCCCCGGCTGCCGCGGCTCCCGCCGCTCCGGCTCCTGCCCCCGCTCCGGCCCCGGAAGCCCCGCAGGCCTGATCCGATCAACGAACCACTCACCAGCACACCCACCTAACCAAGGCAAGGGAGATCTCCCGCCATGATGATTCATGACATCACGAAGGTCGTCGGCAAGCACCGTCCCCGCAAGCGCGTCGGTCGCGGCGAGGGCAGCGGCATCGGCGGCACCAGCACGCGCGGCCACAAGGGCGCGAAGAGCCGCGCCGGCTGGACCAGCCGTCCCGGCTACCAGGGCGGCGCCACGCCGTTCATGCGTCGCTTCCCGAAGCGCGGCTTCAAGAACGGCTTCCGCACGCTCTTCCACGTCGTCAACGTGCAGGTGCTCGAGAAGAACTTCGACGCCGGCGCGACGGTCGCCATCGCGGACCTCGCCAAGAAGGGCCTCGTGCCCGACGCGACCCTCCCGCTGAAGGTGCTCGGCCACGGCGACATCGCCAAGAAGCTGACCGTCGTCGCGGCGAAGTTCTCGGAGAGCGCCAAGGCCAAGATCGAAAAGGCCGGCGGCACCGCGAAGGTCGCCGAGTGACCCGCACGAACTGACGAACCCGAATGTTCCAAGCCTTCGCCAACATCTTCAGGATCCCCGACCTGCGCAACCGCGTGCTGTTCACGCTGGGCGTGCTGGCGATCTACCGCATCGGGTTCTGGATCCCGGTGGTGGGCGTGGACCAGACGGCGCTCGTCGAGAACGCCAAGACCGCGGCGCAGAGCGCCACGGGCTTCGGCCGCCTCCTGCAGTTCGCGAGCATCTTCTCGGGCGGCTCGCTCGGGCAGAGCACCATCTTCGGCCTGGGCATCATGCCGTACATCACGGCGTCGATCATCTTCCAGCTCGTGCAGGCGGTCTATCCGCCGCTCGCGGAGCTCAAGAAGGAAGGCGTCTCTGGCCAGCAGAAGGTGATGGAGTGGACGCGGTACCTCACCGTGGGCCTGTGCTTCGTCCAGGGCTACATCTGGCTGAACTACCTGCGCGGCGCGAACCTCGTCCAGCCGATGTTCCTGCAGTCGGCCCCGCAGACGGTGATCTTCTTCGTCGTCGGCATCGCCGCGCTCACCGCCGGCAGCCTGTTCCTGATGTGGCTCGGCGAGCAGATCGACAAGCACGGCATCGGCAACGGCGTCTCGATCATCCTGACCGCCGGCATCCTGAGCCGCATGCCGAACGCGATCGGCTGGGTCGTCGAGAACTTCGACCCGCGCCAGTCCGCGGAGCCCGGCAAGATCGGCATCGCGGGCCTCGCCGTGCTGATCGCGAGCTTCGTCGCGATCACCGCGGGCGCGGTGCTCATGACGGTGGCCACGCGCCGCATCCCGATCCAGCAGGCCAAGCACACCCGCGGCCGCAAGGTCTACGGCGGGCAGAAGCACTACCTGCCGCTGCGCATCAATCACTCGGGCGTGATGCCGATCATCTTCGCCAGCTCGCTGATGATCTTCCCGTCCGCGCTCTTCGGCGCCTGGGACAACGCGACGGCGCAGGACTCGATGTTCAAGGCGACGGCGTCCTTCCTGGCCCGCGAGAGCCAGATCGGCACCTTCCCGTACATCGTCTGCGAGATCGCGATGATCTACGCGTTCGCCTACTTCTGGACGACCGTCCAGATGAGCCCCGAGGACATGTCGAAGCAGCTGAAGGAGCACGGCTCCTTCATCCCGGGCCTCCGCCCGGGCCCGCGCACCGCGGAGTACCTGCAGACGGTCCTGAGCCGGATCACCTACGTCGGCGCGGGCTTCCTCGCGCTCATCGCGGTGATCCCGACGCTCGTGACCAACGCCATGGGCATCCCGTTCCAGGTCTCGCAGTTCCTGGGCGGCACCGGCCTGCTGATCGTCGTCTCCGTGGGCCTGGACCTGATCCAGCGCCTCGAGGCGAACCTCGTCATGCGCAACTACGAGGGCTTCCTCGGCCAGGGCGGCGACGCCAAGGGCAGCCGCCTGAGGAGCGTCCGCGAGTGAGCCAGTCCGTCGCCGAGCGTCCCGCCGTCGTGTCCGTGCGCGAAGAGCGCCACGGCGCGATCGCGCTGCGCACGGCCGACGAGATCGCCGCGATCGAGCGCGCCGGAGCGGTCGTCGCCGCGGCCCTCGAGGCCGCGCAGGGCGTGATCCGCGCAGGCGCGAGCACCTCCGAGATCGACCGCGCGGTCCGTGCGTCGATCGCGGGGCAGGGCGCGGAGCCCTCGTTCCTCGGCTACCCGAATCCGAACGGCGGCGCGGCATTCCCCGCCGCCTGCTGCGTCAGCGTCGACAACGAGGTCGTGCACGGCATTCCGGGTGCGCGCACCCTGCGTGCGGGCGAGCTCGTGAAGATCGACGTCGGTGCGCGCCTCGACGGCTGGTGTGCGGACGCCGCGGTCGCGGTGGTCGTGCCCGGCGCGGTCGATTCCGCGCTCGACGCGTTCGTCGCGGACTCCTGGGAGACGCTGCACGCCGGCATCGCCGCGATGCAGCCCGGTGCGCGCTGGAGCGACATCGCCGACCGCATGCAGCGGCTCGCCGTCGCGCGCGGCCACGGCATGGTCGACGGCTGGCACGGCCACGGCGTCGGCCGGCAGGTGCACGAGGCCCCGCAGGCACCGTCGCTCGTCTCGCACGGCCTCCGCGCCGAGCGCGACTTCACGCTCCTCCCGGGCATGGTTCTGGCTGTGGAGCCGATCCTCGTCCTCGGCGGCCGCGGCACGATCGACGCCGATGGCTGCATGCAGGCGCAGACCGCCGCCGCGGGTGCCGACGGCTGGACCGTCGCGCTTCCCGAGGGCAGCGTCGTGTGCCACGTCGAACACACCGTCGCGGTCACCCGGTCGGGTCCGCGCATCCTCACCCGCCGCCCGGCCAACCGCGCCGGCTGCGACTCGAACACCAACCACGGAGGTTGCGGCCTCACCGGCTGATCAGCTCATGGCGAAGGAAGACAAGATCACGCTCGATGCCGAGGTCGTGGAGGCCCTCCCGGACGCGATGTTCCGGGTGAAGCTCCAGAACAACCAGGAGATCCTGGCCTACGTCAGCGGCAAGATGCGCAAGTTCTTCATCCGCATCCTTCCCGGCGACAAGGTCACCATCGAGCTCAGTCCCTACGACATGACCAAGGGCCGCATCGTCTACCGATTCTGAACCGCGCCCAGCGCGAACACCGCATTTCACCGCACGAACCCACGCCACCCAACGAGCAAGAGGAAACGCCATGAAGGTCCGCAGCAGCATCAAGCGCCGAACCATGGATTGCCAGATCGTCGTCCGCAAGGGCAAGCGCTTCGTCATCAACAAGAAGAACCCGCGCCTCAAGCAGCGGCAGGGCTGAGTTCCCCCGAACCGGCCACGAGCAGGCAACCACTCACGAAGGAAAGACACCATGCCCCGTATCGCAGGCATCGACATCCCGGAAAAGAAGAAGATCCGCTTCTCGCTCCGCTACATCTTCGGCATCGGTCCGAAGGTGTCCGACGAGATCCTCGGCAAGCTCGGCATCGACGGCGAGCGCCGCGCCAGCGAGCTCGATGACAAGGAGATTGCCGCGATCGCCGCGGAGATCGACGCCAACTATCCCGTCGAGGGCGCGCTGCGCCGCCAGATCCAGCAGGACATCCAGCGCCTGAAGGAGACCAAGAGCTACCGCGGTGAGCGCCACCGCAAGAACCTCCCCGCCCGCGGCCAGCGCACCCGCACCAACGCCCGCACCCGCAAGGGCCGCAAGAAGACGGTCGCCGGCAAGAAGGGCGTGAAGGGCTGATCGCCCGCGCGTCCCGCCTCTGACCGCACACCCAGGAGCACACAGACATGGCAAGCAAGAAGAAGGTCCGCAAGAACGTCACGAAGGGCGTGGTCCACGTCAACGCGTCGTTCAACAACACGATGGTCACCATCACCGACGTCAACGGCGAGACCGTGTCGTGGGACTCCGCCGGCAGCGTCGGCTTCAAGGGCGCGCGCAAGAGCACGCCCTTCGCCGCGAGCCGCGCGAGCGAGAAGGCGGCCGGCAAGGCCCGCCGCGTCGGCATGAAGGAGGTCGAGGTGCGCGTCAAGGGGCCCGGTCCGGGCCGCGAGAGCGCCGTCACCGCCCTGCATGCTGCCGGCCTCAAGGTGACCACCATCGAGGACGTCACGCCGATCCCGCACAACGGCTGCCGTCCCCCGAAGAAGCGCCGCGTCTGACGCGGCATCGCACACGTCCCTCCGCCACAGCAGGGGGGCTTGACCGGCACCGGCAGCGGTCAGGCCCATCCGATTCAGGCGAGGGTTCCTCACGAAGGGCGAAGCGGCCGAGAGGTCGCCACCCCGAGGTCCTGCCGGACCAGCTGGAGACTCACTCATGCACGTTCGTTGGCGTGGACTCGAACTCCCCTATCGCGTCGTCAAGGACGAGCGCTCGGCAACCCCGACGTTCGGCCGCTTCACCGCCGAGCCCTTCGAGCGCGGCTTCGGCACCACCATCGGCAACAGCCTCCGCCGCGTGCTGCTCTCGAGCCTCGAGGGCGCCGCGATCACCAAGGTCAAGATCGCGGGCGTGTCCCACGAGTTCTCGACGATGCCCGGCGTCCTCGAGGACGTGACGGACGTCATCCTGAACATCAAGGGCCTCGTCGTCAGCATGGACCTCGACTCGGACGAGCCGAAGACCATGCGCCTGATGGCCGAGGGCCCGGGCGAGGTCGCCGCCGACCTCATCGAGTGCGACAGCTCGATCACGATCCACAACCCCGAGAAGGTCGTCGCGACCCTCACGGACAAGCGCGACTTCGCCGTCGAGTTCACCGTGCAGCGCGGCCGCGGCTACCTGCCGGCGAGCGAGCAGAACAAGCAGCAGGAGGACCAGGTCCTCGGCGAGATCGCCGTCGACGCCATCTTCAGCCCGGTTCAGCGCGTGCGCTTCCGCGTCGAGGACACCCGCGTCGGCCAGCGCACGAACTATGACCGCCTGGTCATGGACGTGTGGACCAACGGCACGATCTCGCCGGACATGGCGATGGTCGAGGCCGCGAAGATCCTGCGCAAGCACCTCAACCCGTTCGTCCAGTACGACGCGGTCGGCAACGAAGTCGTGCCGCACGAGGTGGCGGGCGTGATCGACCAGGACCTCGAGCTCTTCAAGAAGCTCGCGATGCCCCTGGCCGACCTCGACCTGTCGGTGCGCGCGAGCAACTGCCTCGAGGGCGGCAAGATCCGCTTCGTGTGCGAGCTCGTCACCAAGACCGAGAACGACCTGCTGGAGCTCCGCGCCTTCGGCCGCACGAGCCTCCGCGAAGTGAAGAAGAAGCTCGAAGAGATGGAGCTCGGCCTCGGCATGCCGCTGCCGGAGGGCTTCGTGCCCCCGTCCGCGGGCTGAGTACGGGCCCTGAAAGGAAACCAACATGCGTCACCGTATCGCCGGATACCAACTCAACGTCAAGACCGACCACCGCCGCGCCATGCTGCGGAACCTGGCGGCGGGCCTCTTCGAGCACGGCCAGATCACGACCACGCTGCCCAAGGCCAAGGCCGTGCAGCCGTTCGTGGAGCAGCTCATCACGATGGCGAAGCGCCCGTCGCTCGCCGCCCGTCGTGAGCTGACCTCGCGCCTGACCGACCGGAAGGTCTTCGCCTGGGTCGCCGATCCGAACACCAAGGAAGAGACCAAGGCGGCGCAGAGCCGTCTCTGGGAGCTGCCCGCGGCGGACGAGATCGAGTTCAATCGCTTCGGCGAGCTCCGCAAGGCGCCCCGCCTCATCCAGCACCTCCTCACGAAGGTTGCCCCCCTCTACAAGGACCGGGCCGGCGGCTACACCCGCATCGTGAAGCTGGACAAGCGCCGCCTCGGCGACGCGACCGACCTGGTCGTGCTGCAGCTGGTCGGCAACGAGGAAGGCCCGCAGGTCAAGGGTCGCAAGTCGACCCGCCGGACCAACGCGGACAAGCGCACCGCCTTCGCCAAGAAGGCGAAGGAAAAGGCCGCTGCCGCGAAGGGCTGAGCACCTCCAAGTCATCGAGAACACCGCGCGCCCCGAGGCTTGCCTCGGGGCGCGCGCGTTTGAAGGTGCGCCGGAGGCTGGCCGGCCTCGTTTCGGAGCGCCGCGACCGGCGATCACGACCCGTGGTCAGGGCGCCACGCCGGGCGGGTTCTGCAGCGGCTGCCATCCGCTCTGATACGAGAGGCCGTTGCTCGAACTGGTCATCCGTCGATCGACGTTGCCGTTGGACCACAGACGGAAGAGCACGACACCGCTGCCTCCGCTCGGGGTGGGGACCACGGCGATGCTGATCGGCGTCGGGGCGACCGGGGAGTTCGGGGTGGGTGCCTGACCAGCCGCACCTGCCGCCTGCTGGGGCTCGATGGCGGTCGTCGTGATGACGGGCGTCCAGGCAGCCTCGGCCTGAGGCTCGAGCCGAGCGAGCGCGGACGGCAGTACGGCGTGGAGGACGATCGCGCCCGCGAGGAGCGCAAGGCCGGTTCCGGTGGAGATCTTCCTGGTCATGGGGCGGGATGATAGGAGGCGCTGCGGCAGGTGGCTTTGCTCGTATCCTTCGGCCCCATGCTCGCCGACTTGGACGCTGCCCAGAACGAAGCGATCGCCGCGCTCGATGCCGCCGCCTCGCCCGAGGCCATGGATGCGTGGAAGTCCGCATGGATCGGGGGAAGCGGCCGGCTGAAGTCGCTGATGGCGGCGCTCAAGGACGTCCCGAAGGAAGAGAAGCCGCTCGCCGGCAAGCGCCTGAACGAACTCAAGGCCGCGCTGGAGGCCGCGTACGAGGCGCGTCGCGCCGCAGTCGACTCCGCGGCGGGCCCGCGCGGCCCGCTCGTCGACCCGACGGAACCCGGCATGCCGCTCGGGGAGGGCACCCGCCACGTCCTCAGCCGCACCATCGACGAGATCATCGACGTCTTCGGCCGCATGGGATTCACCCTGGCCGAGGGACCCGAGGTCGAGGACGAGTGGCACAACTTCACGGCGCTCAACATCCCGGAAAGCCATCCGGCCCGCGATGCCACCGACAACTTCTACATGGGCGAGCAGGGGGGCGTGAAGCGCCTGCTGCGCACGCAGACCAGCACGGTGCAGATCCGCGCGATGGAGACGCGCCCGCTCCCCATCAAGGTGGTCGCGACCGGACGCGTCTACCGGCCGGATACGCACGACGCGACGCACTACTCGATGTTCCACCAGATCGAGGGCCTGTACATCGACCGCGGCGTGACGATGGCCGACCTGAAGACCACGCTGGTGCAGTTCGCGAAGGCCTATTTCGGCGCCGAGGCCGAGGTCCGGATGCGCCCGAGCTTCTTCCCGTTCACCGAGCCGAGCGCCGAGGTGGACATGAAGATGCGCATCAAGGGCGAATGGAAGTGGGTCGAGCTCGGCGGGTGCGGCATGGTCGATCCGAACGTGCTGCAGGCGGTGAACATCGACCCCGAGGAGCGGACGGGCTTCGCCTTCGGCCTCGGCATCGAGCGCATCGCGATGCGCCGCTACGGCATCAGCGACATCCGCTGGCTCTTCGAGAACGACGCCCGCTTCCTGCGCCAGTTCTGATCCCGGAAAGCGGTAGCGACTCGAACGCCCCCGGGCGCTCAGGTCATGTAGTCGGCGTTGAGCTCCACGTACGCCTTGGTCAGCCCGCAGGAGATGAACTCGTCGGTGCCGTCGCCCTGGCCGAGGTCGAGGTGCACCTCGACCATCGGGCGGCGGAATGCCTCCTCGCGTGCGGCGAGCGGCGTGTCCGCGGGCGCGCCCGCGGTGAAGAGCTTCACGCCGCCGACGGTGAGGTCGAGGTCGCTGATGTCGAGCCGAACGCCCGCGCGGCCGGCCGCCGCGAGGATCCGGCCCCAGTTCGGGTCGCCGCCGGTGACGGCGCAGCGCACGAGCAGGCTCGAGGCGATCGTCTTCGCGACGGTGAGCGCGTCGGCGTCCGTACGCGCGCCCGTCACCCGCACGTGGA
>JAIYBS010000221.1 GCA_027488415.1 Planctomycetaceae bacterium
ACGTGCTTCGCGCGCGCGCATGCCGAGGGCGCGGCGCTCGACGAGCCGCTCCGCTCGCTGCATGCGGCGCGCGCGGCGGCCTTCGCCGAGCGCGAGCACGAGCGCGCCCGCTCGCCCGCGGCGGTGCTCGCGGGCATGCTGCGGCGGCCGTGGGCATTCCCGCTCGTGGTCGGCTACTGGCGGATCTTCCCGGAGCTCTCCGCCCGTTTCGCCGAGCTCGCCTCCGCGTCGGGCGCGCCGGTGCGCGCGATCGTCTCGGGGCACTCGCACCGCGCGGGTGCGTGGTTCGTGCGCGGCACGCTCGTCCTGAACACGGGGAGCTTCACGTTCCCCGGGCAGCCGCACGCCGTGCTCGTCGACGAGGCCGAGATCGCGATCGTGCCCCTCGTGCGTCGCGGCGGCGAGTGGCGTCAGGACGCGGCCGGCCGCAGGGCCTGGCGGATCGACGCGATCGCGGCGGCAGCGGCCGCGCGGTCGACGCCCGTCTCGTAGCCCTCGGATTCGAGCATCGAGAGCAGGGACACGGTGTCGACGTTGCCGCGCGCGCCCGGCGCGTAGGGGCAGCCGCCGAGGCCGCCGGCGCTCGAATCGAAGCTTCGCACGCCGAGGGCGAGCGCGGCGCGCGCGTTGTCGAGCGCGCGGCCGTTGGTGTCGTGCAGGTGCAGCGTGGTGCGCCCGGGCGCGACCGCGGGCGCGATGCCGTCGTAGAGCCGCGCGATGTCGTCGGGCACCGCGACGCCGAGCGTCTCGCCGAGGTCGATCTCGTCGACGCCGAGGGCGAGCAGGCGGTCGACGACCGTGCGCACCGCGCCGGGGGCGACCGGTCCCTCGTACGGGCAACGCACCACGCAGCTCACGTAGCCGCGCACCGGCAGCCCGGCGGCGCGCGCCGCGGCGATCACCGGGACGAACCGCGCGAGCACCTCGTCGATCGAACCGCCGGTGTTGCGCTGGCTGAACGACTCGCTCGCCGCGGCAAACACCGCGATCTTGTCCGCGCGCGCCGCGAGCGCGCCCTCCATGCCGCGCTCGTTCGGCACGAGCGCGCTGTAGACGGTGCCCGGTCGCCTGCGGATGCGCGCGAACACCTCGGCCGCGTCGCCGAGCTGCGGGACCCACTTCGGGCTCACGAAGCTCGAGACCTCGATCTCCGGGAAGCGGGCCTCCGAGAGCAGGTCGACGAACGCGACCTTCGCTTCGGCCGGGATCACCTGCTTCTCGTTCTGCAGCCCGTCGCGCGGGCCGACCTCGGTGATGCGCACGAATCGGTCGCTCACGGCGCCCCGCCCTTTCCGCGCGCGCGCGCGTTCCGCTCCGGCGCATCCTCGCGCCACACCTTCGCCAGGAACGGAATGAACACGGCGAAAAGCGCAACGGTGAGGACCGCGCCGCCGATGAGGAGGACGACCTCCGGCGACATTCGCATGCCGACCTCGGTGCGCGATCCGGTCTGCGGCTCGTCGGGCTGCGACTCCTGCGCGATCGCGCCGTCCGACGTCACGCCGCACCGCCCTGCGGGAGGAAGCGCAGCGAGGGCTGCACCGTCGCGGTGGCGCGGCTGCCTTCCGCGGGCACCGTGAGCACGGTGCCAGGCTCGGCGTGCGCGGTCTTCACCATCGCGAAGGCGACGCACGAGGCGCCGAGCATCGGCGAGATCGTGCTGCTCGTGATCGTGCCGACCGGGTTGCCCGGCTCACCGTCCGCGCCACGCTCGAAGACAGGCGATCCGGCCACCGGCAGCGCGTCCTCCGCGATCCGCAGCGCGACGAGGCGCTGCTTCGGCTTGCCGAGGCTCTCCATGCGCGCCACGACCTCCTGGCCGAGGTAGCAGCCCTTCTTGAAGCTCACCCGCTGCGCGAGGATTCCCGTCTCGTGCGGCAGGTTGTCCGATCCGAAGTCGACGTGCTGCAGCGGCGTGCCCGCCTCGATGCGCGCGATGTTGTACGCGTGCCAGCCGGCGGGGCGCGCGCGACGCTTCCCGCCGTCGGCGGCATCGTGCTGGCTCACGAGCGCGTCCCACGCTCGGGCGGCGGCCTCGCGCGGCAAGAGGATCTCGACGCCGGGCGAGCCGCACTGGTCGCGCCGCGAGAGCACCGCGGACGCGCCGGCAAGGGTCGCGCGCACGCACCGCATGTCGGCGTTCAGCGCCTCGAGCGCGGCATCCTCGACGCCGGCGTTCGAGAGGACCTGCGCGCCCTCCGGCCCGTGCACCGCGAGCCGCGCCCACGCGGCGGTCTCGTCGGCAATCTGCACGTCCTCGGCGAAGAGAAACGCGGAGAGCGCGGCCACCGTACGCGCCGCGTCGTGGACGTCGAGGTCGACGAGCGTCACCGGCGGCTGGCCATCGGCGTCCGGCACCTGCAGGAACGCGAGGTCTGCGTCGATACGACCCTTGCGATTCAGCCAGAAGCCGGCGCGGATCTCGCCCGGGGCGATGCCCTTCAGCTCCTGCGTCACCATGCGGTTGAGGAAGTCGATCCGCTCCGCCCCGCGCACGGCGATCGTGCCGCGGTGCGCGAGGTCGAGCACCGCCGCGCCGCGGCGGAAGGCCGCGTACTCGAGCTCGAGCAGGCCGTAGCCCGCGACGATGTCCGGCGCCTCCGCGCCGCCCTCCGCGGGCATGCCGTACGGCATCCACTCGACCTCGACCGGGACGCCGCCGAGGCGCAGCGACTCGACGCGCGCGTAGCGCTCATGCTCGGGCTGGAGTGGGTTCGCGGCCATTCGGGCGAAGCATAGTTCGCTTACGATTTCCGGTCCGGAGGCGATGCCCGCCGCCGGCGAACCAACCGCAGGAGATCCTCATGAAGCTCGACCTCGACCTCTTCCGCCGCCTCTGCGAGACCCCCGGCATCCCAGGACGCGAGGAGCGCGTGCGCGAGCTGATCGAGAAGACCGTGCTCGGCAAGGCGGGCGGCGGACTGTTCGACGAGTCGCACGTCGACAGCATGGGCTCGCTCATCTGCACGCGCCGCGCGACCAAGGGCGCGCGCGCCAAGGGCAAGCGGCCGACGACCGTCCTGCTCGCCGCGCACACCGACGAGATCGGCTTCTACGTGCGGCACGTCGACGAAAACGGCTTCCTGTGGCTCAACGCCGCGGGCGGCTTCGACACGCGCAACCTGTTCGCGAGCCGCGTGCTCGTCGTCACCGAGGGCGGCGACCTGCGCGGCGTGATGAATCCGGGCGGCAAGCCGATCCACATCTCGAGCGACGCCGAGCGCACCAAGGTGCCGGGCGTCGAGGAGTTCTTCGTCGACCTCGGCATGGAGCCCGCGGAGGTGAAGAAGCGCGTGAAGGTCGGCGACTTCGTCGTGCTCGACCAGCCGTTCCTGGAGACCCCGCTCAAGGTCGTGAGCAAGGCGCTCGACAACCGCATGGCGTGCTTCGTCGCGATCGAGGCGCTGCGCCGCATCGAGCGCAAGGGCACGAAGCACGCGGCCGACATCGTCGTCGCGTTCTGCACGCAGGAGGAGGTCGGCCTGCGCGGCGCGACGACCGCCGCGAACCAGGTCGGCGCGGACATCGGCGTCGGCCTCGACGTGAACCTCGCCTGCGACACGCCGGGCGTGCCCGACTCGCAGCGGGTGACCAAGCACGGCGACGGCGCCGCGGTCATGGTGCAGGACAGCAGCATGATCAGCGACCACGGGCTCGTGCAGGAGCTGTGCGCGGTCGCGAAGAAGCACCGCATCCCGCACCAGCGGGCCATCCTCCCGCGCGGCGGGCAGGACGGCGCGGCGATCCAGCGCTCCGGCCGCGGCGCGCGCTGCGTGGCGCTCGGCGCGGGCACGCGCTACATCCACACGACGACCGAGATGATCCACAAGGCCGACCTCGAGGCCGTGGTCGACCTGCTGGCCGCGTGGCTGCCGACGATCGAGTAAATCCGTACCCGGTTATGTATGCACCAATTCGTTCTCTGGAGAACGAATTGGTGCATACATAACAGGGTGCACTTTTCGGGTCAGTGGCTCACGCGACCCGCGGCCCCGAGGCCGAGGATCCCGCGGGCGATCGCGTCCGCGGCGTCCGACTGCGGGCGCGCGCGGAGCGCGTTCTCCATCTCGTCGCGCAGACGGCCGTCGGCGAGCAGCGTCGCGAGCGGCTCGCCGATCGACTGCATGTTGAGCGCCACGTCGAGCTTGTCGTAGGCCAGCACCGCGGCGCCCGCGGACACCAGCGGCTTGGCATTCGCCTCCTGGTGCAGGTCGCGGTGGAACGGGTACGGGACGAAGACCGTCGGAACCCCGTTCGCCTCGGCCTCCGCGACGCTGTTCGCGCCCGCGCGGCTGAGCGCGAGCTCGGCGGCTCCCCACGCGAGACCCATCTCGTTGAGGAACGGCAGCACGAGCGCCTTCACGCCCGCGCGCGCATACGCCGCGTCGAGCTCCGCCGCGGAGGGCGTCCCCTTGGGCCCGGCCAAGTGCAGCACCTGCCACCCAGAAAGAAGCTCGCGGTGCTTCAGCGCGAACGCCACCATGAACGCGTTCAGGCTCGAAGCTCCCTGCGACGCACCCGTCACCAGGAGCACCGGCCGCACCGGGTCGAGCCCCAGCTGGCCCCGGCACTCCGCGCGCCCCGCCGGCGCGAGCGCGGCCCGGCGCAGCGGCATGCCGACGATCGCCTCGGCGAACCGCGGCAGTCCGGGCGTCTCGCACGCGCTGATCACGCGCTGGGCGCGGCGCGCGGCCACGCGGTTGGCGCGGCCCGGCGTCGCGTCGAGGTTGACGAGGGTGATCGGGATCCGCAGCTTGCGCGCCGCCGCCGTCACCGGCCCGGTCACGAAGCCGCCGAGGCTCACGACGTGCTCCACCCGCTCGGTGCGCATCACGCGCATCGCCTCGTGCAGGCCGGCGGCATACCCGCGCGCGAACTTCAGCAGCCCCTTCGGTTTCCACGAGAACCCCTCGGCGGGGATCGGCCGGAACTCGACGCCCGCGTCTCCGAGCATCTGCGCGTCGATCGCGCGGCTCGAGCACAGGAAGAGCGGCCGCACGCCCGGCGCCGCCTCGACCATCCGCTCGGCGATCGCGAGCCCCGGGCTCAGGTGCCCGCCCGAACCGCCGCCCGCGAACGCAACGGTGCGACGCGACGTGCTCATGCCGTGCCGGCCGTTCCTTCCGCGGCGGGCTGGGGCGACGGGCGATCCGCGAACGGATGCGCCTCGCCCTCGCCGGGAACCGGCACGCCGAGCTCACGGCGGCGCCGGTCGGACGCCCGCTCCATCGCCACGAGCATGCCGAGCGAGAGGCACGTCAGGATCCACCCCGTGCCGCCGCGCGACATCAGGGGCAGCGCGATGCCCTTCGTCGGCGCGAGGCCGGTGACGACGCACACGTTGATGAGGGCCTGCAGTCCGACCGTCAGCACGATGCCGAAGCCGAGCAGCTGCGAGTAGTTCGAGAGGAGGGGCCGCTCCGGCGAGCCGGTGGTCGTCCCCGTCGCCGGGTCAGACGGTTCGGCGGCCGATGCCGCCCCGGCCCGCACCGTCGCGGTCACGATCGCCACGCCGCACGCGACCAGCAGCAGGTACAGCCCGATCACCATCGCCGAACCCGTGATGCCGAGCTCCTCGGCGACGATCGAGTAGATGAAGTCGGTGGTCGCCTCCGGCAGGTAGCCGAACTTGAGCTCGCTGTTGCCGAGCCCGCGCCCGGCGAGTCCGCCGCCCGAGATCGCCTCCATCGACTGGATGATGTGGTAGCCGATCCCCTGCGGGTCCTTGTACGGATCGAGGAACGCCGCGATGCGGTTCACGCGGTACGGGCTCGTCACGATCAGCCCGACGAACGCCAACAGCCCGAGCGGCGCGAGCGCGGCGACGTACGTCCACCTCGTGCCGGCGGCCAGCAGCATGGCGACCGACACCACCTCGATCAGGACCGCCGTGCCCAGGTCCTCGAGCGCGATCACCCCGCACAGCGCGCTCACCGCGCCGAGCGGCACCAGGAACCCCCACTTGAAGGACTGGATCCGGTGGCGGTTCAGCACCGCGTACCACGCCAGGATGATCGGAACGCCCCACTTGGCGATCTCGCTCGGCTGCAGGCCGACCGGCCCGATGCTGATCCACCGCCGGGCGCCGTTCACCTCGCGGCCGATCCCCGGGACATGCACGAGGGCCAGGCTCAGGAAGATGCCCGCCGCGACCCAGACCACCGGGGTCGTCCACCAGGTCCGGCCCGACGCCCCCAGGCGGTCGACCGGCATGAACGCTCCCGCCACCAGGGCAAGGATCGCCGCGACGGCAAACCAGGTGTGCTTGCCGAGGAAGATGCCCTCCGTGGTGGTCGGCTGCCCGCCCGAGAGGCTCAGGCTGGCCGAATTGACCATGACGGTGGCGATGACGAGGAGGCCGAGGACGGCCAGGATCAGTCCGTGACTGGCGCGCAGCATGCCCCTCTATCGGCGTTCCGGTGCCAAACCCCAAAACGAAACCGTGCCGCCGGACGGGCCGGCGGCACGGGGTTCGAAACGGGTCGCGGTGCGGTACGCGGATCAGGCGCGGCGACGGCGGGCGGCGAAGCCGGCGACGCCGAGGAGCGCGAGGGCGCCCGGGGCGGGGACCGCCGAGAAGTCGCTCGTGCCCTGGCTCGTCGAGCCGTTCAGGCCGTCCTTGATCGACGCGAAGCCGGCAAAGCTGACGTCGACACCGAGGATGCGGTTCTCGCCGGCGACAACGAGGTGCGCGCACCAGATGCCGAACTGCGCCTGAGAGGCAAAGCCCGAGCCGTCGACGCGGCCCGTGAGACCCGCGAGGCTCTCCGCGACGTTGTCCACCGACGCCGGGGTGCCCGTGTACCAACCAGCGTTGGCCGGGATGGTGGTGGTAGCAGCCGAGCCGAGCGTGCCGTTCCACGAGGTGCCGGTGAAGAAGGGGTCGGCGTTGGTGTTGGCCGACGCGTAGTACTGGCCAGCGTAGGCGCCGCCTGAGAACGTGCCGGCGGTCATGAAGCTGTCATCGGAGGTGTTGCGGGTCGACGTGAAGCCGGCGACGTCGGGCTTCCAGGTCTTGGTGGCGTTGCCAGCCTTCTGGACGAACCCGCCGGCCACGGTGGTCGACGCATTCACGTTGTAGAC
>JAIYBS010000029.1 GCA_027488415.1 Planctomycetaceae bacterium
ATGATCGATTGCCGGATGCTGGGGTACGTCGCGCTGGGGTACGTCGCGCTCGCGGACGTCGCGCCCGCGCAGCAGGCGCCGGTGCGCAGCTTTGCGGCGGAGTCGCTCGGTGGACCGGCGACCGTCCGCGAGAGCGGACCGAACGCGTTCAGCCTGCCGATCCCCGGGCTGCCTGCGGAGGATCGTCGCGCATTCAGCGTCGGCAACTCGCTCTTTCGCGACAACTGGGTCATTGCGCCAGCGAGCGCAGAGGGCCGCGACGGGCTCGGCCCGCTCTTCAACGCGAACTCGTGCAGCGCCTGCCATCAGGAGGACGGTCGCGGTCGGCCTCCGGCATCGGCGCGCGACGTGGGCCTGGGGATGGTGGTGTTCGTCAGTCCGCTCGACGCGGACGGCAAGGACCATCCGACCTACGGCAAGCAGCTGCAGGACCAGGCGATCCCCGGGACTCGACCCGAGGTCGCGATCGAGCTCTCCGAGGCGCGCACCCGCGGCGCGCACGCGGACGGACGCGAGTGGGAGCTGGTGCGGCTGCAGCCGATGCTCAGCGAGCCTGCGTACGGCCCGATCGGGGATGTCCGGCTGTCGGTGCGGATCGGGCCGCAGCTGATCGGCGGCGGACTGCTCGAGGCGGTGCCGGACGAGGCGATCCTCGGGTCGGAGGACCCCACCGACCGCGACGGCGACGGGATCTCGGGCCGCGCGCACCGCGACCCCGCGACCGGCCGCGTCGGTCGATTCGGATGGAAGGCATCGCAACCGACGCTCGAGCACCAGGTGCGAGCCGCGTTCCACGAGGACATTGGCATCACGAGCGAGGAGCATCCCGCGGAGGCGCTCTCGCCGCTGCAGCGTGCGGCGATCTCGGCGCCGTCCGGCGGTGCGCCGGAGGTCGATGCGCACAAGGTCGCGCGCGTCGCCCACTACTGCCGGTCGCTCGCCGTTCCCGCGCAGCGGGACGCGCAGGATCCCGCGGTCGAGCGCGGCCGCGCGCTGTTCGCCGATGCCGGGTGCATCGCCTGCCATTCCCCCACCCTTCGCACCGGCGGAGGCTCGCCGATCGCGGCGCTGCGCGATGCGGAGTTCCATCCCTACACCGACCTGCTGCTGCATGACATGGGCGACGGCCTCGCCGACGACCGCGCCGACGGCGGCGCGAGCGGCCGCGAGTGGCGCACGCCGCCGCTCTGGGGGATCGGGCTCGTGGAGACCGTGAACGGGCACACGAGGTTCCTGCACGACGGTCGCGCCCGGAACCTCGAGGAAGCGGTCCTCTGGCACGGGGGCGAGGCTCAGCGCGCACGGGACGCCTTCGGCCGGATGCCGGCGGCGGATCGAGAGTCCCTGCTGCGGTTCCTGCGGTCGCTGTAACGGAGAATGGAGCCCGGCTACATTTTCCGGATGCCTCGACGCACCGCGACCGCCGCCCGACGACAGCCCACGCTCCTCCTCCTCGGCTCGGGCGAGCTCGGCAAGGAGTTCGTCCTCTGCGCCAAGCGCCTCGGCTGCCGCGTGGTGGCCGCCGACCGCTACGACGGCGCGCCCGCGATGCAGGTCGCGGACGCGCGCGAGGTGATCGACATGCTCGACGGCGCGGCGATCCGACGGATCGTGCGCAGGCACCGCCCGGACTTCGTCGTCCCCGAGATCGAGGCGATCCGCACGGAGGCACTGCTCGCGATCGAGAAGGCGGGGACCACCGTGATCCCGTCCGCGCTCGCCGCGCACCTCACGATGAACCGCGACGCGATCCGGTCGCTGGCCGCGGAGGAGCTCGGGCTGCCCACCGCGAAGTACGCGTACGCCTCGAGCGCCGAAGAGCTCGTGCGCATCGTCACGGGCCCGGGCGGCGTCGGCCTGCCGTGCGTCATCAAGCCGGTCATGAGCTCGAGCGGCAAGGGTCAGTCCGTCGCCCGGACGCGCGCGGACCTCGCGAGGAGCTGGAAGTACGCCATCGCCGGCATGCGCGGCGACAAGCGCACGGTGATCGCGGAGGAGTTCATCGACTTCGACTACGAGATCACGCTCCTCACCGTGAAGCAGCGGACGTCGGCCGGCGGCCGGACCGTGTTCGTGCGGCCGCTCGGCCACCGGCAGGAGCGCGGCGACTACCAGGAGAGCTGGATGCCCTGCCCCATGAAGCCCGCGCTCGTCCGCGACGCGCAGCGCATGGCCAAGCGGATCACGGACCGCATCGCGGGCCCCGAGGGCGCCGGGCTCTTCGGCGTCGAGTTCTTCGTGAAGGGCGACCGCGTCATCTTCAGCGAGCTGAGCCCCCGGCCGCACGACACCGGCATGGTCACGATGATCAGCCAGGACCTGAGCGAGTTCGAGCTCCACCTTCGCGCGGTGCTCGGGCTGCCGATCCCGCGCATTACGTACCGCGGACCGAGCGCGAGCGCCGTCATCCTGGCGGACTTCGAGAGCGACCGCGAGCCGGCGTACGCCGGCATCGAGCAGGCGCTCGCGATCCCGGGCGTCGAGGTCCGCATCTTCGGCAAGCCGAGCGTCCGGAAGTTCCGGCGCATGGGCGTCGCGCTCGCGACCGGCACGACCACCGCGAAGGCCCGCGCGCTCGCACGCAAGGCCGCGGCCGCCGTGCGCGTCGTGCGCTGACCCGCGCGTCAGTCGCGGTACTTCGCGTGGCACGCCTTGCAGTCGGCGGCGAGCCCGGCCATCCGGGCGGTCGCGGCGGCACGCTGGCTCGCGGCCTCCGTGCCATCCGGCGCGGTCTTCCCCGCGCGCTCGAGCGCTGCCTCGAGCTGCGCCGCCGCGGTCGTGCTCCGCGCCATCCATGACTTCAGCTCGTCGGCACCCTCGGGCGAGACCTTGCGAAGCGACGCCTCGTCGACGAGCCGAAAGAGGTCCGCGAGCTTCCCCGCGTCGGCGACCGGCGCCAAGTCGGGGTGATCCGCGGGTGCCTTCCACCCTGCCTTCTCCGCGAGCTTGAGGCGGTCGAACGCCTCGTCGATCGCCACCATGCTCGCGACGAACGATTCCGGGCGCGTGACCTCCGGGAAGCTCGCCGACGCCGCGTCGATCACGGCCTCCGCCATCGGCGCGGCCTTCGCCGTGCACGACCAGAGGCCCTTGTAGCCCGCGGCCGTTCCCGACACCTTCATGCGTGCGGCGGCCTGCTCGTTCGTCATCCAGCCGAGGGAGACCGCAACCGCCGCCGCCGCGCCGGCGCTGCGGTGCTTGCCGTGATGGCAGTGCAGGTAGATCGGCTTCGGCAGGTCGCGCACGGCGCGGACCAGCTCGGCCTTGCGCGCATCGTCGAAGCCGTCGTAGCCGATCGGGAGGTGCACATAGCGCATGCCCATCGACTTGGCGAGCTCGAGGTCCGGCACCGCGCCGTCCACCGAGATGATCGTCTTCACCCCCATCGACCGCAGCTGCTCGAATCCGGCCTTGCCCTCGGGCACCCCGCCCGACCAGAATCCCTCGTGGTAGGCGACCACGTTGTGGAGGCCCTCGAGGTCCTTCGCGGCATCGTCCGACATCGACGGCGGGGGCGGCGCCAGCAGCGCGAGCACGACGAGCAGCGAGGAGCAGACACCGATGGTCATGACGAAATGCTATTCGCGGTCCGCAAGATGAACGCCGGGATTAACCCCTCGCGCCGGTACCGCGCGAGCGTCGCCGCGGGCAATTGGTCGAACCGACGCACCCGGCCGCGGCATCCGCGCTCGCCGCAGTTGCACCGCATCGTCCACACGTCGTCGGCACCGATGTAGGTCGAATAGTCGTGCGTGACCTCCGCGCCCGCGGCGATCCGCCGGATGGCGCGAAGCGCCAGCGTCCCGCGCTCCTTGAAGAGGCCCGCGTTCGGCCGGCACGCGTGGTTCGCGAACTCGCCGAAGTCGCCCCGCGTGTCGAGGAACAGCTCGTCGCCGAAGCGGATGCAGTTGGCGGCGCGCCGCGGGTCGGAGTCCCACCACCTCCAGACGGCGGCCGGACGGACGGCCTTTCCCCGCAGGCGCCAGACCAGTTCCCCGGGCGCAAACGGCCGCAGCGCGACGATGCCGCGGCCATTGCGGACGGGGCGTATCTCCAAAGAAACGGGGCGAGGCATCGGGGCGCGGATGGTAAGGCCGAAATCCGGAGTTCACCTCCGGAACCCGCTTGCAAGCCGCCGGTAAGGACCCATACTTGTCGGTGCCCCGCCCGCGGTGGACCGCGCGGCGGAGCCCATCCAGGAGAACACGCACATGCAGATGCTCCGTTTCGTCGCCGCCGCGGCCGCGCTCGCCGCCGGCATCGCCTCGTCCGCCGCGCACGCGCAGGCCGACCCCGCCATCTTCACCTCGGGCACCGAGACCGGCACGCGGTACAACCCCGGCGTCGACTCGACGGCCTACGAGAACGTCTACATCTACGCACCCGGTGCCACGCAGGCGCGCATCAACTCGGTGACCGTCGGCATCCGCCAGGTCGGCTCCGCGGCGACGCCCGCCCCGACCGTCGACGTCGAGGTCTCGCTCGCCGAGATGACCTGGGACGGCACGGCGTTCGGCCGCGGCGCGACGATCGCGACGCAGACCGTGACGATCCCGGCGCAGACCGTCGCCGTCACGACCCCCGTCACCGTGACCTGGGGCGCGACCGACCCCGCGCTGCGCCCGGTCCTGAACCTGCAGACGCAGACCAACGGCATGAACGGCTACGGCGCGTTCTGGGTCGGCGTGAAGTTCCGCGGCGCGAACGCTGCCAGCACGGCGAACGGGGTGTCGAGAGCGAGCGGGGAGCAGTTGAGCACGGCTAGCACCATCACTGGCTCCACGCAA
>JAIYBS010000130.1 GCA_027488415.1 Planctomycetaceae bacterium
AGGCGGTCGCGCTCGTCGAGGCACTGCAGCAGCGGCTCGAC
The DNA here is from genome assembly GCA_027488415.1 of Planctomycetaceae bacterium. Lineage (GTDB taxonomy): Bacteria > Planctomycetota > Phycisphaerae > Phycisphaerales > SM1A02 > UBA966. The sequence continues at coordinate 42 of JAIYBS010000130.1, forward strand.
TCCGAGGACGCCTCGCCGGCCTCCGGCGTGCGCAGCTACCAGCTCGCGCGCGCGGGCGCGACCGGCATCACCCAGCGCCTGCAGCAGTTCTTCGACGCGCAGGCGCAGCAGAAGAACTTCCGCCCCGAGGACAAGGTCCGGATCGTCGCCGACGACCGCACGAACACGCTGGTGGTGAGCACCTCGAACCGGAGCTTCACGATCCTCGAGGAGCTGCTGAAGCAGCTCGACCGCGAGGTCCCTGCCGACCTCCGCGAGCTGAAGGTCGTCGAGCTCGAGCACGCGAGCGCCTCGCGCCTGGCGCCGCTCGTCCAGCAGCTGATGGACTCGCGCCTCGACCGGCTCCGCGCCGTCGAGCCGCGCGCGGCCGACCTGCAGAAGGTCACGGTCCTCGCCGACGAGCAGTCGAACTCGCTGCTCGTCTCGGGCGGCGCCGACGCCTTCGACGTCATCAAGGGCATCGTCGCGCAGCTCGACACGCTCGACCGAAGCGACGTCGCGCCGCTCCACGTGCTGCCGATGAAGCGCGGGAACCTGGACCGCGTGGCCACCGCCGTGAACCAGATCATGGAGCGCCGCTACGCGGACCTGCCCGCGACGGTCTCCAAGCGCGCCCGTCCGCTGGTCATGACCGACCCGCGCTCCAACTGCCTGCTGATCGCCGCCACCGAGAGCGACTTCAACGACATCGAGGGCCTGGTGGCGCGCATCGAGGAGCAGCCCACCGATCCGGCGGTCGCGCTGCACGTGATTCCCGTGCAGGGCGTCCGCGTCGAGACGATCGCGCCGCGGCTGCAGACCCTGATGCGCGAGCGGATGGCGACCCTCGGCGAGACCGCGCGGCCGTCCGACCGCATCTCGATCGAGAGCGACCTCGCCACCAACACGCTGATCGTGGCGGCGAACCAGGAGAACGCCGAGATCGTCAAGCAGCTGCTCGAGGGCATCAAGGCCGCGGGCAAGGACACGGTGCTGAACCGCGACTTCGAGACGATCCAGCTCAAGAAGAGCCGCGCCACCGACATCGTGCAGATGCTCGAGAACATGTACGTGCGCGAGGAGAACCGCCGCCGCGGCAACGACAGCGTGCGCGCGATCGTCGACGGCCGCACCAACGCGGTCATCCTCTCCGGCGCCGCTGCCGACATCGAGACGATGCGCACCATCATCGCCGACCTCGAGGCGTCGAAGCCGCTGGAGGTCGTCGAGATCAAGTACGTGCAGCTGCAGAGCGCGAACGTGCTCGAGCTGATCAGCCTGATCGACAGCGTCCTCAGCGGCAACTCGCTCGCCTCGCGCAACCAGCAGGCAGCGACCGTCGTGCGTTACCTGAAGCAGATGCCCGGCGCCGACGAGGAGGCCGCCGAGATGGAGATCAACGCCGCGGTGCGCCAGTCGATCAGCCTGACGCCCGACATCCGCTCCAACACGGTCATCGTCCGCGCGCCCAAGGACTCGATGGCGCTCGTCGAGAAGATGATCGAGGACCTCGACCGCGACGACAGCTCGGCGCAGAACGTGCGCGTGATCCGGCTCGCGCACGCGGAGGCCGACAGCGTGCTCGAGATCCTCAACGAGCTCTTCCGCCTGAAGCAGCAGGGCAACCTCTACGTCCTCAAGCCGCGCGACCAGGGCGCGCCGGCCGCCGACGGATCCGCCGGCGCGACTGCCCCCGAGAACGCCGGACGGTCGACGCAGATCGCCGGGCTCGACCTCAACGTGGTCCCCGACGAGAAGCAGGAGCTCTCGATCACCGTCGATCCGCGCACGAACAGCCTGCTCGTGAGCGGCACGCCCAACTACCTCAACGCCGTCGAGAAGGTCGTGAAGGAGCTCGACACCGAGCAGGTCGGCGCGCGCGACCAGCACATCGTGCGGCTCAAGAACGCGACCGCCACCGACGTCGCGCAGACGCTCACGCGCTTCGCCGACGGCGAGCGGCAGAAGCTCCTCGAGGCGTACGGCACCAACCGCCAGGCGGTGAGCAGCAGGCTCGTCGACTCGCAGGTCACCGTGGTCGGCGACCAGAAGTCGAACTCGGTGCTCCTCACCGGATCGCCGCGCTACGTCGAGAAGCTCAAGGGCATGATCCGCGAGCTCGACGTCGACCCGCCGCAGGTGCTGATCCAGGTGATGCTCGCCGAGGTGACGCTCACGAACAACGAGGAGCTCGGCCTCGAGTTCGCGCGCGTCGAGATCGGCGACGGCTACTACGGTGCCGGCGGCTTCGGGCTCGACAAGGGTGCCTTCGCCGCGAACGCGCCGAAGCCGCCGGGCCTCATCGGCCTCGCCCCCGCGCTCTTCTCGGGCGTCGGAATCCCGAACATCGCGGTCGGCGGCCCGGACTTCGACCTGCTGATCAACGCGCTCGCGTCGCAGAACCGCGTGCAGCTCCTGTCCAACCCGAGCGTGATGGTGGCCAACAACACCGAGGGCCGCATCCAGGTGGGCGAGACGATCCGCGTCCCGGACGCGGTCACCGTCAGCGCCGCGGGCCAGCAGAGCGCGGTCCGTCCGGAGGAGGTCGGCGTCATCCTGCAGGTGACCCCGTCCATCAATCCCGACGGCTTCGTCAAGATGACCGTCGAGCCCGAGATCAGCCGCCTCAGCCGGCAGACGGTCGACATCTCCGAGACCTTCCGCAGCCCGATCATCGAGCGCCGCCGCGCCAACACCACCGTCACCGTGCGCGACGGCGAGACCGTGGTGATCGGCGGGCTCGTGAACGATCGCTACGAGCGCGCGGACCGCAAGGTGCCGCTCCTCGGCGACATCCCGCTGCTCGGCCTCCTCTTCCGGCAGAAGTCGGAGTCGACCGTGAAGACCGAGCTCCTGATCGTCCTGCGCCCGCAGGTCGTGCGCAGCCCGGAGCGCGTCAAGGAGCTCACGAACGAGACCATCGACCGCATGACGCTGCAGCCCGGCCTGAAGGACCAGATCCGCAAGGCGGAGCTGAAGGGCATGCAGGGCCGGTTCAACGAGCAGGGCGAGCTGGTCGACCCGGTCGGCGCGCCGAGCGAGCCGCCCGAGGTCGACGGGGACGCGCCGATGAAGCCGGTCGAGGGCACGACGCTGGCGCCGCCGCCGGCCGCACCCGCGCCGAAGGGAGCGCCGTCGCCGTGAGATCGAACCAGATCGCCATCCTCGCCGTCCTGCCGCTGGCGCTCCTCGCCTCGTGCGAGACCGTCTCGTCCGAGACCTCCGACGGCCGCCCGATGCCTCCGCCGGCGCGCGCCGCGCAGCGCCCCCCGGACGCGGCACCGATCAACGCGATGAGCGTGCTGTACGCACCGAAGCCGCAGGACACGGACGCGAACGGGCGCCCGGACCGGCTCGGCATCGAGCTGTACCTGTTCGCGCGGCCGTACCCCGCGCCGGTGTGGCGCGACGGCACGTTCACGATCACCGCGTACCCGATGGGGAAGGCGGGCAACCCCCTCGCGCCCGGCGCCAACCCGGTGCACACCTGGACGCTGAACACGCGCACAGGC
>JAIYBS010000354.1 GCA_027488415.1 Planctomycetaceae bacterium
ACGCGCGACGCCTTCCTGCAGTTCGGCGCCGGCGCCTACGTGGTGCACCGGGCCCACGGCATCGCGCGGTTCCTCGGCCTGCAGCTGATGGGCGCGAAGGACGGCTCCGGCGAGGAGGAGTTCCTCACGCTCGAGTTCGCCGAGCGAGCCAAGCTGCACGTCCCCGCGTCGAAGATCGACCTCGTGCAGAAGTACGTCGGCAGCGGCGCGGCGCGGCCCACGCTCTCGACGCTCGGCGGCAAGCGGTGGAAGGCGCAGAAGGAGCGCGTCCAGGAGTCGGTCCGCGACCTCGCCGGCGAGATGCTCCGCATCCAGGCCGCGCGCGAGGCGACCTCGGGCATCCGCTACCCCGAGGACACCGCGTGGATGCGCGAGTTCGAGGCCGACTTCCCGTACACCGAGACCGAGGACCAGCTCGCGGCGATCGCTGCCGTCAAGAAGGACATGCAGGGCGGCCGCCCGATGGACCGCCTGATCTGCGGCGACGTCGGCTTCGGGAAGACCGAGGTCGCGATCCGCGCGGCGTTCAAGGCCGTGGAGAGCGGCCGGCAGGTGGCGGTGCTGGTGCCGACCACGGTGCTTGCCGAGCAGCACGAGCGCACGTTCCGCGACCGCTTCCGCGCGTACCCCTTCCGCATCGAGAGCCTGTCGCGGTTCAAGACCGGCGCCGAGAGCCGCAAGGTGCTCGAGGACCTGTCCAAGGGGCAGGTCGACGTGGTGATCGGCACGCACCGCATCCTCAGCGAGGACGTCCGGTTCGCCGACCTCGGCCTCGTGATCGTCGACGAGGAGCAGCGCTTCGGCGTCGAGCACAAGCAGCGCCTGCTCGGGTTCCGCCTGACCGCGGACGTGCTCACCCTCAGCGCCACGCCGATCCCGCGCACGCTCCACATGAGCCTCCTCGGCCTGCGCGACATCTCGAGCCTCACCACGCCGCCGCCCGACCGGCGCGCGATCGTCACCGAGGTGATCCCGTGGAACCCGAAGCGGGTCCAGCAGGCGGTCCGCCGCGAGCTCGCGCGCGAGGGGCAGGTGTTCTTCGTGCACAACCGCGTGCACGACATCGAGGAGGTCGCCGCCGGGCTGAAGGAGCTCGTCCCCGAGGCCCGCATCATCATCGGCCACGGCCAGATGACGCCCACGATGCTCGAGCAGGTCATGCTCGCCTTCATGCGCCGCGAGGCGGACATCCTCGTCAGCACCACGATCATCGAGAGCGGAATCGACATCCCGACCGCGAACACGATGGTGATCCACGACGCGAACATCTACGGGCTCGCGGAGCTGCACCAACTGCGCGGCCGCGTCGGTCGCTCGCGCCACCGCGCCTACTGCTACCTGACGCTTCCGCAGGACCGCGTGATGACCGAGGACGCCATGAAGCGCCTGAAGGCGATCGAGGACTACTCGATGCTCGGCGCGGGGTTCCGGATCGCGATGCGCGACCTCGAGATCCGCGGCGCGGGCAACCTGCTCGGCGCGGAGCAGAGCGGCCACATCGCGACCGTCGGCTACGAGATGTACTGCCAGCTCCTCGAGCAGGCCGTCGGCGACCTGCGCTCCGAGGAGCGCGTGGTGCCGAGCGACACGGTGCTCGACGTCGGCATCTCGGCGAGCATCCCGCGCGGCTACGTGCCGAGCGACCTGCGGCGCATGGAGGCGTACCGGCGCATCGCCGCCGCGCGCGACCGCGAGCAGCTCGCAAAGGTGCGCGCGGACCTCGAGAGCGCCTACGGCGCGCCGCCCGCGGGCGTGCAGTGCCTCCTCGACCTCGCGGAGGTCCGGCTCGCGGCGACGCTGCTCGGCGTGCGGTCGATCGTTCGCCGCGAGCAGGACCTGGTGCTGCGCGCGCTCGCGCCGCTTGCGGTGAAGCAGCGGTTCGCGGGCTTCCAGGGCACCGTGCGCATGGTCGGGCAGGCGGACGAGCGCGGGCTCACCGACGTCTACGTGCGTCCCGCGCGCGCGGTGAAGGACCCGCGGTCGCTGCTCCTGGTGCTGCGGCGGCGCCTCGTCGAGGGGTGACGGGTCCGGTGCGACGGCGGCGGCATGGCTCGGCGCCGGGCGCGTCGTCCGAGAGAAAGCAGCGAAAAAAGCCCCGGCCGCGCACAGGCGTGGAGTGCGCGGCCGAGGGCGCGGGCGAACCCGCGAAAGTCAGGTCCTTTCCCGGGACCGATGTTCAGGCGCGGCGGCGCGCGGTGCTGCCGACGAGTCCGGCCGCGGCGATCAGGGCCAGCGCGCCGGGGGCGGGGGCGCTGACCTCCTGGTTCTGCGCGCTGATCGAGTTGCCGGTGACCGTGACGTTGTCGATCGACCACGTCGCGGTCGAGCGGAAGGCACGACCCGAGCTGGTGCTGATCTTCGCGTCGGTCGGCGAGGCGAGCGCCACGACCCGGAACCGGAACGCGCCGTTGTCGGCGACGCCGTCGAGGCCGGTGAGATTGAAGGACACGCGGGTGTAGGTGTCGGTCAGGCTGATCTTGTACACGCCGCCGCGGGAGAGGCCGGAGGACGTCCAGGTGCGGCCGCCGTTCACCGAGTACTGGAAGCGCGCCCACTGCGCGGCCGCGGCGTCGACGCGCTGGAAGTACGTCACGCGCAGGGCATCGAAGTCCGTGGTGTCGGCGGCGAACCACACGCCCTTGGAGCCCTCGTTGCCCTTCTCGAAGCTGAAGTTGTTGAAGCGGAGCCCGAGGCGCGAGCCTGGCGCGGTGTCCTGCGCGGCGCCCGCGCCGTAGTTCACGAAGCTCGTGCCGAGGAAGCGGGCGGCGCCCGTGCCCGTGGTGGCGTTGAGCGAGCGGCCGTTGAACGACCACTTGGTGACGACGGCGGCGTTGGCGGTCCCGGAAACGAGGGCGGCTGCGGCGAGCACGCCGAGGGTACGAGTCTTCATCGAGGGCTCCAGGCGAAGGGGGCTTGGAGATCCGGCGCGCGGGTAAGGGGCCCGCGATCCGGCTCTGTTGGCGACCCCGGCACTCGCCGGAGTCGAAGGGAGAGGCGGAATTCGGATCCTGCGCGGATCACCCCCTTTCGCGAAATTTCTTGAATCGCCCGGCCTCTGATAAAGTGCCGCGGACGCAGGAATTTCCGCCGCGTTCCCCAGATGCTTCATCGGGGGTGTCCATACTTCCCCCATCGCAGGTGCCTCGTGGCACCGCACGCACGGACGCACCGGTCCGCGCGCCCGCCCCCGCGGCGCGCACGGGCCTCAGCAGGACGAAGGAGTCAACGCAATGGCGAATCTGAACAAGGTGATGCTGATCGGCAACCTCACCCGCGACCCCGAGCTCAAGTACACGCCCGGCAACCAGGCCGTGTGCGAGATCGGCCTCGCGGTCAACCGCAAGTACCGCACCAAGGACAACGAGGAGCGCGAGGAGACCACGTTCGTCGACTGCGAGGCCTGGGGCAAGCAGGCCGAGGTGCTCAAGCAGTACATGACGAAGGGCAAGCCGCTCTTCGTCGAGGGTCGCCTCAAGCTCGACACCTGGGAGGACAAGGACGGCGGCAAGCGCTCGAAGATGCGCGTCGTCATCGAGAACTTCCAGTTCCTCGGCGCGGGCGGCGGCGGTGGCGGCGGTGGCGAGCGCTACGTCAGCGACGAGGGCGGCGCATCCCGCGGCGGCTCGCGCGGCGGGCGCGCCCCGGCGGCGACCGGCGGGCGGGGCGGGGCCCAGCACCAGGACGTGCCGGACGAGGACATCCCGTTCTGATCATCCCGCGTCGTACCGTCGCGTGGCCTCCGGCCAGCGCCGGGGCTCCCGTCTCGGCGTGAATATCGGAATCGACCGAATCCGCCGCGGAATCCCCTCCAAGGGGCTTCCGCGGCGGCTTGGTTTCAGGGATACTGCTCGGCTCGCCTCCCGGCGGACCCAGTGGTTCGTCGGCCTCAACAGCTGGGCCCCGAGGCAGCCCTAACTTGACGCGGCACCGCCGCGGAAGGACAGCGTCATGGCAAGCAAGAAGGTCGAGCTCCTGCTCAACCGCACCATCGAGAACCTGGGCCTGGTCGGGGACGTCGTGAAGGTGAAGCCCGGCTTCGCCCGCAACTACCTGCTGCCGCACGGCTTCGCCGAGGCTCCCACCGCCGAGAAGATCGAGGCCCTCAAGGACCTCCGCGCGAAGGCGCAGGCCGAGCTCTCGAAGCTCCGCTCCGAGCGCGAGGCGCTCATCGCCCGCATGGAGGGCGTGTCGATCAAGCTCGTCCGCAGCGTCAACGACGCCGGCGTCCTCTACGGTGCCGTCACCCAGCGCGACATCTCCGACCAGCTGGTGGCCGACGGCTACCCGGTCGACCAGCGCGGCGTTCGCCTGCAGAACCCGATCCGCCGCATCGGCAGCTACAGCTGCGTGATCCAGCTCGATCGCGACCTGAAGACCGAGATCGGCATCGAGGTCATCCCGGACCGCACCCTCGAGATCCTGACCGCGGCAGCCGATGCCCCGGCCGAGGAGCCCGCCGAGGAGGCCCCGGCCGCGGATGCTGCCCCGGCCGCCGACGACGGCAAGAAGGGCAAGAAGGGCAAGAAGT
>JAIYBS010000362.1 GCA_027488415.1 Planctomycetaceae bacterium
CGCGCTCCATCGCGTGGTTGTAGCGGGCCGTGACGTAGAAGACCGGGTCGTCGTGGTCCGCCCAGTCCTCGGGGCGGATCACGTCGGCGGTGTGCAGCGCGTACTCGAAGCCCTCGCCGCGGCGGAGCGCGATCCCGACGGCGATCGGAAGGCCGTAGCGGATCGCGAACAGCCCGATCGACTTGTACGCGCTCGCCATCTGCCCGAAGAACGGAACGAACACGCCGTCCTCGCCGGCGTTCTGGTCGGCGATGAACGCGATGCGGCCGCCATCGTCGACGACGCGCTGCAGCTCCTCGGTCGCGCCGAACTTGGTGATGACCCGCATCCCGCGGGCCTCGCGCTTCCCGAGCGCCCACTTCCAGAGCATCGGATTGTCGAGCGGCCGCGCGAGCGCGTGCATGCGGAACCCCATGATCGTCGGGAAGAACCCGAGCAGCTCCCAGTTGCCGGCATGCGGGGCGAGGAAGATCGCGGGCCGCTCCCCGACCATGAGCTCGATGCCCGCGCGCGCCCCCGAGATGTCGACGTGGCGCTCCCAGGTCTCCTCCGTGAGGAGCCGCGGCAGCTGGAACGCGTCCACCATGTAGGTGCGGAACATGTACCGCACGCTGCGGCGCGCGAGGTCGACGCACTCGGCGTCGCTCAGGTGCGGCAGGCTGTTGCGGACGTTCCCGGTGGCGCGGGCCAGCCGGTGCGCGTTCATCGCCATCCACGCGTCCGCGACCGCGTTCGCGGTGCGGAGGTTCTGCTCCGGGGGAAAGGCGCCGAACAGCCACGCGAACGACCGCGCCCCGGCGTACTGCGCCAGGTGAATGGCGGACTGCCGAGCACCCGTTCGCCTGCGCGGCGGGGTGGCCATGCGGCCGTCAGCGTCCTTCGTTGGTGAGGACCTGCATCCGGTTCCAGTTGAGGACCGGGATGCGGGCAGTCTGCGCCTCGTTGAAGAGCGTCTCGTAGGTCTCGAACGCCTTCTGCTGCTCGAAGTGCGCCGTGTACTCGCCCTCGTCGGCGTCGGACGCGAGGTCGATCGGCTTCAGGGGCTTGACGCCCATCACGACGAAGTCAAGGTCGCCGCGGAGCTTGTCGCCGTCGACCACCTCGCCGCCCCAGCTCTTGATGCGGCCGCGGACGTACTCGGCCTCGCTGGCGGTCGGGACGCCGTCGTTGTCGACGTCGAACTTGCCGTGGACGAGGAACTTGTAGCGGTACTCGGGGCTGAAGATGACGTTGGCGATCACGTCGTCCTTGACGATCGGGCGCGGGGCGCGCGCGCCGAAGCGCTGGGCCTCGGGGATGACGCGGGCCGTCGAGGTGTTCTCCTCGACCTTGAGCACCTGGATGCGCGCCTTGCCCGGGATCAGCTCGCCGGTGGTCGGGTTGTACTGGATCGAGCTCGCGCTGTCGTACACGTCGAAGGTCATGCCGGGCTGCACGCGCTGCTTCGAGCCGATCGAGATGAAGACCTCGCCGTTCTGGCCGGCGACGTCGATCACGCGGCCGTCGGCGAGCGAGGCGGCGTTCTCGGGCTTGATGCGGTACTGGTCGACGACCTTCTGCATCTCGGCGACGCGGCCGGAGAGCTCGGCGCGCGAGCTCGAGACGTTGTCGATCTGGCCCTGCAGGTCGGCGACCTCGTTGCGGTGCCGCTGGTCCATCTCGTCCTGCGCCTTGGTGACGGCGGCGACGGTGTCCTTCACCTCGGAGCCGTACTTCTCGACGGAGGTGCGGTAGGTGTCCATGTTCGCCTCGACGAGCTTCTTCGCCGCGTCGGCGCCCTCGGTGGCCTTTCGGGCCTCGGCGCGGGCGGAGGTTGCGTCCGCCTGCGCGGCGGCCGCCTGCTTCTTCAGGTTGTCGTTGTCCTGCGCGAGCTGGTCGGCCTTGCTGCGCAGGCCCTCGAACTCGACCTTCAGGTTCGCGACCTTCTCGGCGCCGAGCGCCTTCTTGATGCCCTCGAGCTCGCTCTCGGGGCTCATGCCGCTGTCGCCGGTGACGAAGCCGGCCAGGGCGCCGAACGCCTCGCGGGTCTTCGCCTCCTTCGACTGCGCCGACCGCTGGCTGTCGGCCGCGTTCTTGGCCGACTGCTTGGCGTTGTTCATCTCAATGTTGAAGTAGATCGTCGACGCAAGCAGGCCGACGGTCAGGATGACGAAGATGACGAGGCCAACGACGAGGCCGGTCGTGCGCTGATTCATGTCTTGCGAACCTCCGAGGGGGGCGTGCGGCATCGGCCGCGTGCCCGCGAGAATGCGCAGTGTCCGGAAACCGGGCCTCCGCGTCAAGTCACCTCTACGGTCGGGCAGGGCGGTGGGTTGCGCCCGGGCAGCCGGGAGTTCCGATGCCGGGGCGCGAGGCGCGCGTCGGGACGCGTTATCCGCGCGTGGTCTGCAGTGCCTCGTCGAGCGTGGTCAGCCCGGCGCGCACCTTCGTGAAGGCGTCCTCGCGGAGGAGCGAGAGGTCGCCCGAGCGGACCGCGGCCTCGGCGATCCGGCTGCTGCTCGCGCGCGCCATGACCAGTTCCTTCGTCGCCTCGGAGGACGTCAGGAGCTCGTAGATGCCGACGCGGCCGCGGTACCCGGTGCCGCGGCACTCGCGGCAGCCGACCGCCGACGGCAGCCCCTCGGCCGGGACCTCGCCGAAGCCCGGGGGAAGCTCCGCCGGCGTCGGGTGCACGCGCACCGAGCAGTGCCTGCAGACGCGGCGGACGAGCCGCTGCGCGAGGACGCCCTCCACGGTGCTCGCCACGAGGAACGGCTCGACGCCCATGTCGAGGAGGCGCGTCGCGGCGCCCGCGCTGTCGTTGGTGTGCAGCGTGCTGAAGACGAGGTGGCCGGTGAGCGATGCCTGCACCGCGGCGTCGGCGGTCTCCTTGTCGCGGATCTCGCCGATCATCACGATGTCGGGATCGTGGCGGAGGATCGCGCGCAGGCCCGCCGCGAAGTCGAGGCCGACCTGGTGGTTCACCTGGATCTGGTTGACGCCGTCGACGTGGTACTCGACGGGGTCCTCGACGGTGATCGCCTTCACGTCCGGCGTCACGATCCGGCGCAGCGAGGCGTAGAGCGTCGTCGACTTGCCGCTTCCGGTCGGGCCGGTCACGAGGAGGATGCCGTGCGGGCGCCCGATGAGCTCGTTCCACCGCGCCTCGATGCCGGCCGGCATGCCGAGGTCGTCGAGGCCGGTGAGCACGGCGTTCTTCGAGAGGATGCGCAGGACCACGCCCTCGCCGAAGAGCATGGGGATCACGCTCACGCGCAGGTCGTGCTCGGACCCCTTGATCCGCAGCGAGATCCGCCCGTCCTGCGGCCGCCGCTTCTCGGCGATGTTGAGGTTCGCCATGATCTTCAGGCGGCTCACGATCGCGTTGCGGAAGCGGTGCACGGCGGCGGGCACGCCCGCGTCGACGAGCGCGCCGTCGATGCGGTAGCGGATCGCGAGGTCGTGCTCGTAGGGCTCGATGTGCACGTCGGTCGCGCGCTCGCGCACGGCCTCGACGAGGAGGTCGTTGACGAGCCGCACGACGCTCGCCTCCTGCGCCTGCGCGGCCTCGTCGGAGTCGGTCCCCGCGCGCTCCGACTCGCCGCCCGCGAGCGTGCCGCCGAGCGCGTCGAGCGTGTCGCCGGCCACGCCGTAGTGCTGGCGGATGTACTTCTGCAGGTCGTCCTCGTCGGCAAGGACGAGCTCGATGGCGTGACCCGTCACGATGCGGAGCTCGTCGAAGCTCGCGAGGTCCGTCGGGTCGCTGGTCGCGATCCGGAGCGAGCCCCCCGCGCGCGAGACGGGCGCGCAGCGGAGCTTGAAGACGATGCGCGGCGGGAGGAGCCGGAGGGTCTCCGCGTCCGGCACCGCCTCCGCCAGGTCGATGATCGGCAGGTGCAGTCGCTCCGAGAACGTCCGGAGGAGGTCGGAGCGGCGGACGAACCCCATCCGGACCAGGACCTGCTCGAGCCGGTCGCCGGTGCGGCGCTGCTCGCGGACCGCCTCCTCGAGGCGGTCCGGGGCGAGCACCCCCGATTCGACCAGCAGGGTTCCGAGCGTCATGGCGTGGCGTTCTCCAGGCCCCGGGGAAGGGGGCCATCCGGTACTTATTGGCAGCCCTGAAACGGGTTGCGGCAAATCGGCGTCCATGGCATACTGTGCGACTCTTCACTGGTCCAAGGAACCCCAAGTGCCGAACACCGAGTCTGCCAAGAAGCGCGTCCGTCAGAACGTCAAGCGCAACGCCCTCAACAACTGGCGCAAGCGCCAGGTGAAGGAGCAGGTCAAGACCTTCCTCGCCGCCGTGCAGGGCAAGGACGTCAAGACCGCCGAGGCGGAGTTCCGCAAGACGGCCGCGATCCTCGACAAGGTCTCGAGCACCTCGACGCTGCACAAGAACACCGCGTCGCGCCAGAAGAGCCGGCTGCACAAGCGGCTGAAGGCGATCCAGGGTTCCTCGAAGTGACCCGGCGGGCGGATTCCGTCCGCCTGCTCTGCCTCGACGTCGACGGGGTCCTCACGGACGGCACCGTGGCCCTCGACGATCTCGGGCACGAGACGAAGCGATTCAACGCGAAGGACGGTCTGGGGATCTCGCTGTGGCGCAAGCTCGGCGGCGAGGTGGCCGTCATCACCGGGCGGGCCGGGCTCGCGGTCCGGCACCGGCTCGAGGAGCTCGGTGTCCGGCACCTGTACTCGGGAAGCCATGACAAGCTGCTCGACCTCCGCTCCGCGGCGGAAGCATGCGGCGTGCCGCTCGAGGCGGTGGCGTTCGTCGGCGACGACCTTCCCGACCTTCCGGCGATGCGCGCATGCGGCTACCCTGTGGCCGTCCACGATGCGGCGCAGGAAGTCCGCGATGCCGCCGCGTTCGTGACGGCCGCGCCAGGCGGGCGCGGCGCCGTGCGCGAAGCGGTCGAGCACCTGCTGCGGACCCAGAACCGATGGAACGACGCGCTTGCCATGTTCGCCTCGGCACCCACGCCCGGAACGCGGGCGGGGGCGTCGGCGGGGGCATCGGATGAGCGACCCCGCAGCGCCTGATCGCGAGTGGCAACGCCGTCGGCGCCGGCCGTACGTCTGGACGGGGGTCGCGGTGCTCGCCTCGGCGGCGCTCGTGCTTGCCGCGTGGATGGTCGACCGCAACCGCACCGAGCAGCGTCGCGCCGGGAAGGTACGGCAGCGTCCCGTGGCCGAGCTCGTGGTGCCCTCGCCGCTCAGCGAACGCGAGCGCGACGGCACGGGGCCGAAGTTCGGCTCGCAGGAATCGGTGCGCCTCGAGCGCGGCGCGTGGGTGCAGGTCGCGGACGCGCAGGGCAACCTGAAGCAGCAGTACACCGCGTCGAGGATCGACCCGCTGCCCGACAAGCGTCTCGCGATGGAGAACCCGCGCGCCGTGCTCTACGGCGAGGGCGGGCGCATCGTCACGATGCGCAGCGACTCGATGACGGCGCGCGTCCCCAAGCGCGCGCTCGACAGCGGGCGCCTCGCGGGGAACGTGGTCATCCGCATCTACCGGCCGAAGGACGGGCGTCCGGTCGATCTCGCGTCGGACGCTCCCGACGTCACCGTCGAGAGCCCGGAGGCGACCTTCGATGCCGGAAGCGGCGAGATCCGCTGCGACAGCGAGGTGCGGATCGCCGGCGAGGTGATCACGTTCGACGGCGAGGGCCTGTCGCTCACGCTCGGCGACGACGGCAAGAGCCTCGAGCGGCTGGTCGTCGATCGCGCGCTCGCGCCGGTGCGCATCTCGCGCGCGGCGGTCGAGGCGCAGGCCAAGCGGCGCGAGGCGGCGAAGGCCGCGGCGCCGGCGGCCGCGCCCGCTCCCGCGGATCCGCAGGCAAAGGCGGGCTCGGACGCGCCGGCGACCGCCGCCAGGCAGTCCGCGAAGCCTGCCGGCAAGGGCGTCGCGAAGGGCGCCGCGAAGCCGGCGCCGACTCCGGCGACGCGGCTCTTCCAGCTGACGCTCCACGACGCGGTCGAGGTCGTCTCGAACGAGGAGGACCGCCGGACGACCGTTCGCGGCGACCGCCTCGACGCGTTCTTCATGCTTCGTTCCGGGGCCGGCGTGTCGCTCACGCGCGCGGACCCGTTCGGCCCGCCGGCGGCGCCGTTCCCGGCAGTGGCGCTCCCGGGCGCGCGCCCGCAGCAGCTCGCCGCGCTCGCGATCGCGGCAGTCGACGCGGGGGACGAGGATGGCGAAGAAGTTGAGGAGGACCTCGTCACCGTCGCGTTCAAGGGTCGCCTGGTGATGGCGCCCGCGCCCGAGGGGACGGAGGCGCCTGCCACGGAGGATGGTGTGCGGATGGTGGTCGTCGGGCATCCGGCGACCATCGAGGACTCGCGATCCGAGTCGACGATCACGGCCGCGACGGCGACCTTCGAGTCGAACGTCGAGCGCATCGAGCTCGTCGGGACGGTCGACGACCCGGCGACGGTGGAGACGCCGGACTTCACGCTCGGCTCGAAGCACTTCGCGCTCGACCGATCGAAGGGCACCGGCCGCAGCGACGGCCCCGGCACGATCGTCATGGGCGGCGCCGGCTCGAAGCCGCTCGTCGTCTCGTGGGGAACGTCGATGGCGCTCCGCCTCGAGCCCGGCACCGGCGACGCGGAGGGGACGTTCCGCGGCGCGGAGTTCGTCGGCGAGGTCGACGTGCGCAGCCCGGACCTCGAGCTGCAGGCCGGCAGGCTCGCGGTCGACGCGCAGCCGGTCGGGACGAAGGACGTGCCGAGGCGCATCGTCGCCTCCGGCGGCGTGCGCGCGAAGGCGCTCGGAGCCGCGCGCGGCCGATTCTCCGCCGAGACCGTCGACATCGCGCTCTCCCCGAACGCCGACGGCGAGGCGCAGCCGCGCACCCTGGTGGCGACCGGCGGCGTGAGCGCGGGCGACGACGCGCAGACGCTCTGGTGCACGACGCTGCGGACCACCTTCGTCGAGCCGAAGGCCGCGGCGAAGGGCGATGCCGCACGGAGCGACCTCGGCGAGATCGTCGCCGAGGGACCGGTCGAGCTCGCACTCGCCGACGGCGCGCGGGTGTTCGCCTCGCGCCTCGAGGGTGACGGCGCGGCGCGCGACGCGCGGCTCCTTGGCCCCGACGTGCTGGTGGTCCGCGGGAACCTCGTGCTCGACCAGCTCTCCGAGATCCGGGTGCAGGAGCAGCCGGCGCGGATGAGCGCGATCGGGCCGGGCAGGGCGAGCGGATTCCGAGACCCGGTGCTCGCGGCCGCGGAGGGCCCGGTCGGCCGGCCGCGGATCGCCGGGCTGCCGCAGATGCAGGCGACGTGGCGCGAGTCGCTCGCGTTCGCCGACGGCGCGGTGAAGCCCGCGGACGGCGGGCCGGCGCGCGGGCTGCTCCTGCTGCAGGGCGCCGTGAAGGTGCGGGCGTCCCGGGAGCCCCGCGAGGCGGAGGCGCTCGACGCGGACGAGGTGCAGATCGAGATCATGCCGAAGTCGTCGGCGCGCGCCGCGGCACCCGCCCGCGCGGGCGGCGACGCG
>JAIYBS010000368.1 GCA_027488415.1 Planctomycetaceae bacterium
AGACGAGCTGGATCAGCGACGCGAGCGGAAACACCACCGAGGGGATCCAGCCGACCGCCGAGAAGAACGCGTCGAGCGACCAGTCGCCGCCCGGAGGCACGCCGGTCATCGGAGCGCCGCCGTGAACTCCGCGATGCGCGACATGCCCTTGCGAAGCGTCGCCTCGTCGCTCGCGAAGGTGATGCGGACGTGGTCCGCGGCGCAGTCGCCGAAGTCGCCGCCCGGGACGAGGGCCACGTGCACCTCGGCGAGCAGCGCCTCGGCGAACGACTGGCCGTCCGTGATCGCGCGGCCGCCGGGCGACGTGAGGCCCTTGCACGCGGCGATCGACGGGAACGAGTAGAACGCGCCGGTCGGCTGCACCGAGCGGAAGCGCGGGATCGCGGCGACGAGCCCGCCGACGATCGCGGCGCGGCGCGCGAACTCGACGCGCATCGCCTCCACCTGCGGCGCGCTGCGCGCGGAGAGCGCCTCGACGATGGCGGGCATGAAGAAGGACGGGATGTTGTTGGTCATCTGCGCCTGCAGCTTGACCAGCTCCTGGATGAACCGGCCGCCCATGCCGGGCGCGCACACGTAGCCGATGCGCCATCCCGTCATCGCGAACGCCTTGCTCATGCCGTTGAGGGTGATCGTGCGCTCGGCCATCGCGGGAATGCTCGCGGGCGAGAAGTGGCGCAGGCCCGGGCAGACCTCGGGATACGTGAGCTTCTCGTAGATCTCGTCGCTGACGATCGCGGCCTTCGGATGCCTCGCGACCACCTCGCAGAGCGCCTTCACCTCGTCGGGCGAGTAGGCGATGCCGCAGGGGTTCGACGGGCTGTTGAAGATCACCGCCACCGTGCGGGGCGTCATCGCCGCCTCGAGCTCGGCGGGCGTCAGCTTGAAGCCGCGCTCCATGGCGCAGGGAACCTCGATGCAGCGGCCGCCGGCGAGCTCGATCAGCGGGCGGTAGCTGACCCAGGCGGGCGTCGGCAGCACGACGTCGTCGCCGGGCTCGACGAGGGTCTGCAGCACCAGGTAGAGCGCATGCTTCGCGCCGGCGGTGATGGAGACGTGCTCGGGCCGGCACTGGATGCCGTTCTCGTCGCGCAACTTCGCGGCGATCGCGGCACGCGCCTCGGGCGTTCCCGGGGTGAGCACGTACTTCGTCTGGCCGGCCTGGAGCGCGCGCGCGGCAGCGTCCTTGATGTTCGCGGGCGTGTCGAAGTCGGGCTCGCCCGTGCCGAAGGCGACGACGTCCGCGCCCTCGCGCTTGAGCGCGGCCGCACGGGCCGCGACGGCGAGCGTGGAGCTCTCCTTCATCCGCAGGACTCGGTCCGTCACCTTCATCGGAAGGCAGTTTACGCCGCCGGGACGGTCGCGGGCGCGCGTACACTCCCCGCATGCATTACGACGCGCACCAGCCGGTGCTCAACGACCTCGAGGCGCGGATCACGACCATCCGCGACTCTCTTTAACTACCCACAGAAGACCAAGGAACGCGACCGGCTCGCCGCCCGCATGGAGGAGCCGGACTTCTGGAACGACTCGAAGGCCGCGCAGCGGCACATCGAGGAGCTGAAGGTCGTCCGTGCGCAGATCGAGCCGCTCGAGGCCGCCATGAAGGCCTTCGAGGACGCGCAGGTCGGCTACGAGATGGCCAAGGAGGCCAACGACCAGGAGCTGCTCGCGGAAGTCGACGAGCAGCTCTTCAAGCTCGTCGGCGACATGGACAAGGTCGAGGCGCAGAGCCTCCTCAGCGGCAAGCACGACCACCGCAACTGCTTCGTCACGATCCAGGCGGGCGTCGGCGGCACCGAGGCGAACGACTGGGCCGAGATGCTCGAGCGCATGTACCTCTACTGGTGGCGCGAGATGGGCTTCAAGGTCGAGGAGATGAACCGCCTGTACGGCACCGAGGTCGGCATCGCCGAGGTCGGCTACCGCCTCAGCGGGCCGTTCGTCTACGGCTACATGAACTGCGAGCGCGGCACGCACCGGCTCGCGCGCGTCAGCCCGTTCAACGCCGAGGGCAAGCGGCAGACGAGCTTCGCGACGGTCGACGTCACGCCCGAGTTCGAGGACAACGGGCTCACGATCCCCGAGAAGGACCTCGAGATCGTGGCGTTCGTCCGGGCGAGCGGGCCCGGCGGGCAGAACGTCAACAAGGTCGCGAGCGCGATCCGCGTCACCCACCTTCCCACCGGCCTGCAGGTCGTCGCGAGCACCTACCGCGACCAGCTGCAGAACAAGGCGCAGGCCCTCGCGGTCATGCGCTCCAAGCTCGAGGCGCTCGAGGAGGAGCGGCGTCAGGCCGAGCTCGACGCCGCGACCGGCGGCAAGGTCGACCGCGGCTGGGGCACGCAGATCCGCAGCTACGTGATCTACGACAACCGCGTGAAGGACCACCGCACCGGCCACGAGGTGATGAACCCGCAGAAGGTGCTCGACGGCGGCATCGGGCCGTTCATCGACGCCGAGCTGAAGCGCCGGCGTGCCGAGCGCGAGGTGACGGGCGCATGACCGCGCCGCCGACCGCCTTCGGTTGGCGGTGGGTGGCGGCCGGAGCCGCGGGCGCGGGCGCGATCGCGCTCGCAGCGGCAACCCGGCGCGC
>JAIYBS010000228.1 GCA_027488415.1 Planctomycetaceae bacterium
AGCGGCCACACACGGTGGCGATGCGACCGCCCGTCTTCTGCAGCACGCCCTCGAGCCACGGGATGTAGTGCAGCGAACCTTCGGCGGCGGTGTCGCGGCCGTCGGTGAACGCGTGGACGAAGACGCGGTCCCCGGGCACGCCCTGCGCGTGCGCGAGCTCGAGCAGCGCCTCGAGGTGCGCGAAGTCGCTGTGCACCTTGCCGTCGCCGACGAGCCCCATCACGTGCAGCGCGCGGGGGCGGCCGTCCGGTGCGTTCTCCTTGGCGCGCGCGCATGCCGCCAGGAGCCGCGGGTTGCGCGCGAACTCGCCGCTGCGCACCGCGCGCGTGATCCGCATCAGCTCCTGGTCGACGATCCGCCCGGCGCCGATGTTCTGGTGCCCGACCTCGCTGTTGCCCATCACCGGCTCGCCGTGCTCGACGGGCAGCCCGACGTCCTCGCCGCTCGTGCGGACCAGCGCGCGCGGCCAGTCGCGCTCGAGCATGTCGTTGACCGGCGTCCGCGCGGCGCGCGTGGCGTCGCCGTCGCGCTGCTCGGGGTGCGGGTTGATGCCCCAGCCGTCGCGGACGATCAGCACGCAGGGGGCGTTCCGGGGCTTCGCTGCGTTCGGCGCGGGCTGCGGAGCGTTCATGACCGAAGGATACGGACGCGCGGCGCGCCCCCGCGTATCCTCACGGCATGTCCACCGGAACGCAGGATGCGAACGGCACGACCCTGAAGCAGCGCTACGACGACGTGAAGTCGCGGATCGCGGCCGCCGCTCGCCGGGCCGGGCGTCGTCCCGAGGACGTGATGCTCGTCGTCGTCTCGAAGAGCGGCTCCGTGGAGCAGATCCGCGAGCTGATGCAGATGGGGCAGGTCGACTTCGCGGAGAACCGCGTGCAGCAGCTGCTGCAGCGCGTGGCGCAGGTCGACGAGTGGCGCGCCCGCCGCGCCGAGCTCGGCGGCAGCGCCCCCGCGGTCCGCTGGCACATGATCGGCACGATGCAGCGCAACAAGGTGAAGAAGGCCGTCGAGGCCGTGCGCCTCATCCACTCGGTCGACAGCCTGCGGCTCGCGGAGGAGATCCAGGTCGCCGCCGCGAAGCGCGAGAGCCCGGTCGAGGTGCTCGTCGAGGTGAACGTCTCGGGCGAGGGCTCGAAGCACGGCGTTGCGCCGGGCGCGGCGCGGCACCTCGTGGCGCAGATCGAGACGATGGTGAACGTGCGCGCCCGCGGCCTGATGTGCATGGCCCCGCTCGAGGGCGGCGTGGCCGCCGCGCGCCCGACGTTCGAGCGCTGCCGCGAGCTCTACGAGGACATCCGCCAGACGGGCGTCGGCGGCGAGCGCTTCAACGTGCTGTCAATGGGGATGAGCGCGGACTACGAGGTGGCCGTCGAGTGCGGCGCGAACCTGGTGCGCGTGGGCGGGGCCGTGATTGGCCCGCCTCAGGTCTCCGAGGAGCCGGACGAGGCCTGAGCCGACGCCGATGCCTGGGCCGACGCCTGGGCGCGGGCTGCAGCGACGCGTTCGTCCCGCCGCGGCGTGATTCCCTGCGCGAGCCCGACGAGCCCGAGCGCGCGAATCTCCCAGTACGTCACGTCGATCTCCCACCAGCGGTGCTGGACCGTGCAGCACGCCGGGTCGGCGTGGTGGTTGTTGTGCCAGCCCTCGCCGCAGGCCACGAGCGCGACGAGCCAGTTGTTCCGGCTGTTCTCCTCGGTGGCGTGGTTGCGGTAGCCGAACATGTGGGTGAGGCTGTTCACGCTCCACGTGATGTGCCACACGAGCACCGTGCGCAGGAAGACGCCCCACGCCACGACGCCCGCGGCGAACGCCGCCGCGCCGGCCGCGTCCGTCCACAGGAGCGCGACGCCGAAGCCGACCGCGAAGTACAGCACGCACTGCGCCGCGTAGAACCAGAGCGGGCTCCACGAGTTCTTCTCGATCCACATGTAGAACGGGTCGCGCAGCACGTCGCGCGCGTACCGCTCGTAGCTCGATCGGTGGTGCAGCTCGCGGTTGCGCAGGAACAGCCACCACATGTGGCCCCACAGGAAGGTGACCATCGGCGTGTGCGGGTCCTCCTCCTCGTCGCTGTGCGCGTGGTGCATGCGGTGCGTCGCGATCCAGCGCGCCGGCGAGTCCTCGAGGCAGCAGAGCGCACCGACGACCAGCAGGTGCTCGAACCAGAGCGGCGTCCGGAAGCTGCGGTGCGCGAGCAGCCGGTGGTAGCCCATCGTGATCGTCTGGCCGAAGACGTGCACGCCGGCCACGCAGAGGACGACCGAGGTCCACGAGAAGAAGGCAGGCACCAGGACGAGGAGCGCGAGCGCGTGGACCGCCAGGATCGGCACGGAGTAACGGAGCAGCACCTGGCGGGGCTCGGTGGCCGCGGGGCGCGGGAGGGGGATGCGGGCGGTCGTCACGTGGGCTGCGATTCGCGTTCGGGGGGGGCGCCGTCGCCGGGACGGCGCCGTCGGCGCCGATAGGGGAACGCTACCCGTTCTTGCGCGCACCCGCGAATCGGGTCGCGACGATCGCCGCGACCTCGTCGATCGCCTGCGGCAGCGTGTCGTTCACCACGAACGCCTCGTAGGTGGTCCCGGCGCGGGCCCGGGCGATCTCGGTCTTGCTCTCGGCGAACCGCCGCTCGATCGCGGCGGCGTCCTCGCGCCCGCGCGAGCGCAGGCGCTTCAGCAGCTCCTCCTCGCTCGGCGGCAGCACGAAGACCCCGAGCGCCTCCGGCATCTTCCGGCGGACGTTCTCGGCCCCCTGCACGTCGATGTCGAGCACCACGAGCTCGCCGCGCGCGAGCGCCGCGCGCACCGGGTCCTCGGGCGTGCCGTACCAGCTGCGGCCGAATACCTGCGCGTGCTCGAGGAACCGGTCCTCGTCGATCCAGCGCTGGAAGGTCGGCTGGTCGATGAAGAAGTAGTCGATGCCGTCGCGCTCGCCCGGGCCGGGCGAGCGCGTCGTGGCGCTCACCGAGAACACGCCGCCGAAGCGGCGGATCAGCTCGTGGACGATCGTGGTCTTGCCGACGCCGGACGGCCCGGACATGACGAGGAGGAGACCTGGGGCCGCGCCCGCGGGGGCGGTGCCGGTCCTCGACGATCCTCCTGCCGCATGTCCGCTGGTCGCCATCGGGCGGAGTCTATCGCGAGCCCCCCGCCCGACGGCGACGCGGCGTCAGCCCTTCGAGCCGGTCCAGATCTCCGCGAGCCACCACGCATAGAGCGCGTTGACCTGCGGCGGCGTCATCACGGTCCGCCAGGCGGTGCTGCCCGTGGTGACGTCCATCCACGCGACGAAGCACTGCTCCTGCATCGAGTGGCACCAGTAGTCGAGCCACCAGCGCTTGCTCCGGGTCCGCTGCAGCTCGGGCGGCGGGTCCTCGGGGATGCCGAATCCGCCGGACGCGGCGGCCGGCGGCGCGACCGAGGCGACGAGCGCAGAGAGCAGCGCGACGGCGAGCACCGGCACCTTCCGGGCCGGATCGCCTGCTCGGCGGGCGTCGGGCCCGGTGCGTGAGGAAGACTGCGTATTCATGGTTCTCCTTGCGGCGATCATGCGCCCTCCACGATGCGTGCTTGCGAGAGGATCTGCCAGCCGGTCTCCCGGAACGACGGGAACCGCCCCATCGTGCCCGCGATCGTGCGCACGTCGTCCTCGTCGAGCACCCAGTCGGCGTCGAAGCCGGTGGTCCGCTCGAGCCGTTCGCGGCGCACGAGCTCGAGGCTGAACGCGCGCTCGCGCAGCGACCAGTTGCCGAGGCGCTCCGCGACCTCGATCGCCTTGTTGGTGAGGATCGCCATCGCGCGGTGGAACTCGGGATCCTTCAGGTGCCGCATCGCGACGTTGCAGCCGTAGATGCACCACCAGCCGTAGCTCTCGAGCCAGTCCCCGGGCGGCGACCGCTCCGGGTCCTCGACGGCGCCGATCGCCTGGGTGATCGTGGCGATCGCGTCCTTCGGAGCGACCGTGCCGAGCTCGCAGCCGACCTCGAGCAGCGCGCCGCGGCAAGTGTTGGCGACGCCTCCGTAGCTGTCGTCGCCGAACTCGCGCGCGAGCGCCTGGAAGAGCTCCGCCGCGCGCGAGAGGTCCGCGTGCGCGTCCTCCGCGTTCCGGTCCGCCGTCTCGGGGCACTGCGCGATGGCGCGCCGTGCGCACTGCCCGCGGTGCATGAGCGCGAACGCCTGCGCCACGCGCTCGAGGCGGCCCTCCGGGGGCAGCGGCTCGAAGCGCGCGACGATGTCGCCCGCGACGGCCCGCGCCTCGGCGAGGTTCCAGAGCGCGTAGTGCGACCCGGCGAGGTTCACGCGCAGCATGAGCTCGAGGTTCGCCGGGAGCGGCGCGAGCGCGAGCGCCTCCTGCAGGCACTCGAGGCTCCGCGCGTGCCGCCCGAGCCCGTCGTTGGCGCCCGAGAGCCGGTTCAGCGCGCGCGCCCGGTCCGCCGGCGTACGCGCTGCGGCGAGCAGACGCCGGCCTCCCGCGAGCAGCGCCCGCCAGTCGCCGGCCCGGTGCGCCTCGATCGCCCGCGCGTCGAGCACCGCGAAGTCATCGCCCTCGGCGGACGTCTCGGTCGGCTCCTCCCACACGCAGCGGGCGACGTCGCCCACCTGCCAGTCGAGCGCCTCCGCCAGCGCGACCACGAGGTCGAGCTTCGGGTTCCCGCTGTCCGGCACGATCTTCGAGATGTCCCTGCCGAGGCTCTCCGCCATCTGCTGGCGGCTCCAACCCCGGTACATCCGCGCAAGGTCGACGAAGCGGCTCAGCCGCTCGCGACGCGCAACAACCTGGCTCATGTCCCCACGCTGTCTGCGGGGCAGGCAGTGCCCCGCTTGCTGTCCACACGGGGCCGAGTATGCGCCGCATCCGTGCGGATCCGAGCGGATGACGCGGAATTTCCCGCGCATCGCGCAATCGAACGTGCGTCGCGGCACGATGTGGACAACCGGTGGACGGATCAGCGCCCGGCGCGCGAGGACCACGCCCGGACCGACGCGAGCAGCGAGGCCGTCACCTCGTCCGGGCCGACGCTCGAGTCGACGACCGCGTAGCGGTCCGGCCATCGCCGCGCCTGCGCGGCGTAGCCCGCGCGGACCCGCGCGTGGAACTCGATGCCCTTCTGCTCCATGCGGTCGAGGAGCGGCGAGAGGCGCTTCATCGCCACCTCGGTGCTCACGTCGAACACCACCGTCAGGTCGGGCCAGCGGTTGCCGGTCGCGACCTCGCCGACGGCGAGGATCTCGTCCTCGCGCAGGCCGCCCGCGGTGCCCTGGTACGCGAGCGTGCTCGAGACGAACCGGTCCGCGAGCACGAGCGACCCCGCGGCGATCGCCGGCGCGATCCGCTGCTCGAAGAGCTGCGCGCGGCTCGCCATGTAGAGGAGCATCTCGGCGCGCGTCGTCATCTCGGCGTTCGCGGGGTCGAGCAGGATCGCGCGGATCTTCTCGCCGATCGCGGTGCCGCCGGGCTCGCGCACCTCGACCACGTCGACGCCAGCGGCGCGCGCGACGTCGGAGAATCGGCGGAACTGCGTGCTCTTGCCGCTGCCGTCCGGCCCGTCGAACACCACGAACCGGCCGCCGAGCGCGCGCATCCACGCGGTGTCTCCGGCGGCGGCGACGTGGGACGCGATCGTCATGCGTCCGATGGTAGCGGTGCGTCCGGCGAGTCGGGCGCGCAGTCCGGGTCGGCCGCCGTGCGCGCGTCCCACGGCCGGTGGTACTTGGCGATGCGCCCGCCGCGGTACGCGGTCGCGCACCGGTAGCAGACCAGCTCGGTGCGCGCGAGGACGAGCACCGCGGCGTCGAGGCCGACGAGGACGACGAGCGCCGCGAGCACCAGCGGGTCGTTCGAGTAGCCGAGCACGCCGACGACCACGCCCGCCGCCGCGAGCACCAGGGCGAACGGCGCGAAGCGCGGCAGCGTCCTGCGGCGGTAGAGGCGCTGGCACCCGCAGGCGACGCACGAGCGGAGGCAGCCGCCGTCGTCGACGGCACGCTCCCAGTCGAGGTAGACCTCGCGCTGCGAGCCGTCCGGCGCGGAGGCGCGCACGATCGTCGGCCGCGCGGCGGGATCCACCGTCGCGGCGCCGATCGTCCGGCGGGCTCGGTCGCGGATCGTCACCTGCATCGCGCGTCCGAGGATATCCGTGCCGCGGGATACGATGCCCCGCCGATGACCGAGCGCGCGCACGACCAGCCCCTGTGCCCGGAGGGCGACTTCCGCTTCTGGACCGCCGTCGGGGCGGTCGCGCTGCTCGCCTACGCCGTCGGCTGCCTCGCTGGCTTCGCGCCGCTCTTCGACGTCCCCGGCCCGTCGTTCACGCTGATCGACCGGCTCTCGGCGACGGGCGCGGCGGTGGTGTGGGTGGCGCTCTGCACCGGCGCCGGCTCGCTCGGCTTCGCCTCGGTCTCGCTCGTGCGCGGACGGCCCGCGGGCTCCGCGATCGACATCGCGAGCCGCGCGTTCGCGTGCGTCGCGGTGGCGTCGCTCTGCCGGTTCGTGCCGATCGGGATCCCCGCGCTCAAGACGGCCTTCGACGCGCTCGCCTCCGCGTGCGCTGCGGCGATGCTCGCGCGGCCCGCCTTCCGCGTGCCGGCGCTCGACGCGTTCGCGGCCACCGCGGTCGGCACGGGCATCCTCGGTGCGCTCGCCGCCGCGGCGTTCGTCGTGACGTGGGCGGTCCGGCCGGGGTGAGCGCGGCGGGCGGCCCTGCGGGATGGCCTGCGCCACTGTCCGTGCCCCGGCGGCTCAGCGCTTCTCGCGCTTGCGCTCGCTGAACACCAGCTTGATCGGCACCTCGCTGAACGGCAGGTGCTCGCGCAGCTGGTTCTTGAAGTACCGCTCGTAGGTTCCCTCGAAGAGGTCGGGCTTGTTGACGACCATCGCGATCGTCGGCGGGCGCACGTCGATCTGCGCGACGTAGAAGACCTTCGCGCGCGTGCCGAGGTTCGAGCTCGGCCCTCGCTCCTCGAGGATCGTGCGCACGGCGTTGTTGACGCGGCCGGTGCCCTCGCGGTGCTTCGACTGCGCGTCGAGGTTCGCGATCATGCCGAGCAGCTCGCGCAGGCCCGACGAGTCTTTCGCGCTCACGAACACGATCGGCGCGTAGTCGAGCCCGGGGAACTCCTGCGTCAGGTACTCGATGTAGTGCTTCGGGGTCAGCTTGTGCTGCACCAGGTCCCACTTGTTCACGGCGATGACCGTGGGCTTGTACTGCTCCTCGAGCTGGCTCGCGAGCTTCTTCTCGACCTGCGAGCTCTTCTCGGTGGCGTCGAGGAGCAGCACGCACACGTCGGCCCGCTGGATGGCGTTCTCGGTGCGCGCGTAGCTGTAGAACTCGACGTCGTCCGCCCAGCTCTTGCGCTTGCGCACGCCCGCGGTGTCGATCGCGACGAGCACCTTGCCGTCGATGTCGAAGCGGACGTCGACCGCGTCGCGGGTGGTGCCGGCGATCTCGCTGACGATCACGCGCGGCTCGCCGGCGAGGGCGTTCACGAGCGAGCTCTTGCCGGCGTTGCGGCGGCCGACGATCGCGAAGCGGATCTCGGGGTTCTCCGGGCGCTCGTCGGCGCCCGCCACGCCCATGCGCTCCCACACGGCCTCGGAGAGCGCCCTGGCTCCGTAGCCGCTGTTGGCGCTGACGAGCATCGGCTCGCCGAAGCCGAGCGCGGCGGCCTCGAGGCCGTGCGCGTCCCAGCTGGGGTCGTCGACCTTGTTGACGACCGGGAGCACCTTCGGCGAGAGGCCCGCGTCGCGCAGGAGCCGCGCGACGATCTCGTCGAGCGCCACGACGCCGTCGCGCGCGTCGGTCACGAAGAGGATCAACTGCGCCTGGCCCGCGGCGGTACGGATCTGCCGCTCGATCTCGGGCGTCAGCGCGGCGAGGTCCTTGCCCGCGTCGTCGATCTGCCCGCCCTCGGCGGTGTAGACGCCGTATCCGCCGGTGTCCATCAGCTCGACGAAGCGCGGCTCCTCGTCGCGGCGGTCCGGCGGCGGGGTCAGCTCGACGATCGTGGTGCTGCGATCGCGCGTCACGCCCGGCGTCGGGTCGACGATCGAGATGCGGCGGCCCGCGAGCCGGTTGAAGAGGCTCGACTTGCCGACGTTCGGCCGACCGATGATCGCGAGGCGGGGGAGCGACATCACTCGGGACCCCGGAGCATCTGGCGGGTCTGGTCGTCGACGCCGCGGCTGACTTCCTTCTCCATCAGCTGGTCCATCTGCGAGTCCCAGCCCTGGTTCATGTTCTTGAAGTAGTCGGCCATCGCCTGCTTCTGCGCGGTCATCTGGCCCATCGCCTGCTGCATCTGCGCGCGCATCTTCGCGGGGTCGCCCTGCTGGTAGCGGACGTTCACGTTCCCGCCGCCGGTCGGCATGCCGTCGGGGCCGGTCGGCGCGGCGGGCTGCGCGCTCTTGGTCATCAGCATGCGCACCTTGCGGGCCGGCTTGACGCCGCTCTGCAGCGTCATGGTGACCGCGATGCCCTGGTCGCTGAATCCGTACTCGAGGCCGACGCTGCGGGGCGTCCCCTTCGGCGTGTCGAGCGGGGCGGCCGTCGCGAAGACGAACGAGCCGACCTCCGGCATCCATTCGCCGTGCTGGTAGACCATCGACTTGTCGAGCTCGGTCAGCATCACGTGCGTGTACTTGTTGAGGCCCGGCGAGTAGCCGAAGTAGTCGACCTGCTCGAGCACGTAGCTGCCGCTGTAGAGCGTGGTCTCGCCCATCAGGAAGTTGTCGCTGAGCACGAAGGTGAAGTGCGCGCTGCCGTTGATGTCGCCGACGGGCTTGTCGTTCTCGTCGAACGACTGGCCCGTGATGTCCCAGCGGCCGACGAACTGGTTGAGGACCTCCATCGCCTTGCGGGTCTCGAGGGTGACCTGCTCGGGCGTCGGCTTCGGCCGGCCGGCGGGGCGGCCGCCGTCCTGGAGGAGCGCGGCGCCGAGGAGCACCGCGGCGGCGGCGCCGAGGACGGCGCCGGCGGCTGCTGCCGCGGCGGTGCTGCGGCGGGCGGGGGCGGGCTGAAGGTCGGTCATGGTTCTCTCCTCCGTGGGGCCGCGGGACGCGGCGGGACGGCGCAGTCTACGCTTGGCCGCACGGAGCACCGATGCCCACGCATTCCGACTCGTTCGCCAACCTCCGGGTGTTCGACCACCCGCTGATCCAGCACAAGCTCACGATCGCGCGGGACCGTCGGACGCCGCCCGGGGACTTCCGGCGCCTGCTGAACGAGATCGCGGGGCTGATGACCTACGAGGTGTCGCGGCGCTTCGATGTGCGCGGCGTCCAGGTCGAGACCCCGCTCGAGCGGACGGAGGGTCGGCAGCTGAGCCGACCGGTGACGCTCGTGCCGATCCTGCGCGCGGGCCTCAGCATGACCGACGGCGTGATGCAGCTCTTCCCCGAGGCGCGCGTCGGGCACATCGGCATCCGCCGCGACGAGGCGACGCATCGCCCGGTGTTCTATTACGCGAAGCTGCCGCACGACGTGCGCGACGGGTACTCGATCGTGATCGACCCGATGCTCGCGACGGGCGGAAGCGCGTGCGCCGCGATCCGCTACCTGAAGGACGCGGGGTGCCGGGACATCCAGATGATCTGCCTCGTCGCGGCGCCCGAGGGCGTGCGTCGGGTGCACGACGAGCATCCCGACGTCATGGTGCATGCCGCGTCGCTCGACCGCGAGCTCGACGGGAACGCGTACATCCGACCGGGACTCGGGGACGCGGGTGACCGCGTGTTCGGGACGGTGGACGTGGGGTCCTAAATCCGTTCCTGGTAATGGTGGCACCAATTTCGGGGTGCCCGCAATCGAGCGTCCTCTGCGGCGGATCGCCCGAAATTGGTGCCACCATTACCAGGAACGGATTTAACCGGGTACGGATTTCGGCGTCCACGGCACGTCGGGCATGCCGCGCTCGTGGTTCGCTCGGCGCGCCATCGCGAAGAAGAGGTCGCTCAGCCGGTTCATGTAGCGCAGCAGCGGATCGCCCACCGGCTCGATGCTGCCGAGCGAGATGATCGCCCGCTCCGCGCGCCGGCAGACGGTGCGCGCCACGTGCAGCCGCGCGGCGAGCTCGGTGCCCGCGGGCATCACGGACGTGCGCAGCGGCGGGTTCGCCGAGTCGATCTCGTCGATCCATCCTTCCGCCTCGGCGACGTCGGCATCGTCGATGCGGTGGATGCGCGCCTGCTGCTTCGCGCCCTCGGGCGTGGCGAGGTCGGCGCCGATGTCGAAGAGCCGCGATTGCATCGCCGACAGGATCGCGTGCAGCCGCGCCTCGAACGCGTGCGCCGGGTCGCAGGAGCACATCACGACGCCGAGCAGCGAGTTCAGCTCGTCGACCGTGCCGTACGCCTCGATGCGGGGGTGGTCCTTCGAGACGCGCGCGCCGCTGAAGAGGCCGGTGGTGCCGTCGTCGCCGGTGCGGGTGTAGAGCTTCATGGCGGATGTCCTTCGCGGTGCCGGGAGGCGCGGATTCGTCGTCAGTCCGCGCGGAGCGTAAAGCCCGGCGGCTCGAGCCGCTCCCCGGCGGGCGTGCGCACCGCGACCAGGAAGCCCGTGCGCAGCGCGGCGGCGCCCACGGTGCCGTCCGGGCCGACGACCACGAACGCGGTCTGGTGGTGCGGCTCGATGCGGTAGCTGCGGCCGATCCGCTCGACGACCGTGCGCGCGGCCTCGAGCGGCGTCGCCCCGCGCCGCATCTCCTCGACCGCGAGGAACGCGCCGCAGACGCCCATGATCAGCTCGCCCGTCCCGGTCGCGGTGGCGGCACCGACGCCCGGCTCGACGTACAGGCCGTGCCCGATGATCGGCGAGTCCCCGACGCGGCCCGGCACCTTCCACGGCATTCCGCTCGTGCTGCACGCGCCCGCGAGCTGCCCGTCCGCGCCCACCGCGAGCGAGCCGATGGTGTCGTGGTCGTGCCAGCGCGTCTCGTTGCGCGCGTGCGACCCGAAGAGCGCTCCCGCGCCGGGATCTCCCGAGTCGACCGGGCGCAGCGCGCGGTCGCGTGCCTGCGCGGCGGCCGCGTCGAGCGTCGGCGGCGCGGCGCGCCACCGTTCCCATGCCTCGCGCGCGGCGTCGGAGACGAGCTCGCGCGACGGCTCGCCGTGCAGGTCGGCGAACTCGTCCGCCGCCTCGCCGACGAGCATCACGTGCGGCGTGCGCTCCATCACGAGCCGCGCGACCCGAGCCGGGTGCAGGTGCCGCCGCAGCCCGCAGGCGCTGCCGCATTCGGCCGGCGACCGCATCACGCAGCCGTCGAGCGTCACCCGCCCGGCGGCGTCCGGCAGTCCGCCGAAGCCGACGCTGTCGACCGCCGGATCCTCCTCGGCGACCCGGCAGGCCTCGAGGACGGCGTCCAGCGGGTCGCCGCCGGCTGCGAGTGCCGGCCAGGCCGCGGCATTCCCGCGGGCCGAGAAACTCCACGTTGACGCGATGCAGGGGACGAAGCCGTTCGGATTGCTCATTATCAGGACACAGATTACGGCCGGCCTGCCGCCCGTGGCTCCTCCGGAAATCCACGGAACCCCCTGAATCTTGGAGGTCCCGTCCCTCCGTATCCGAACTGGGACGGATATCGTTTCCAGTCCCGGTCTTCCGCTCGGAAGTCCCGGGGTCCCAACGGCTTCGCGATCCTGCCGCCAAAGGATCGCACCCTGTTCGGGTCCAACCTGCCGGTGCAGGTCCGCCGAAACTCGAAGCCTCGGCGGCTCCTCAAGTGCCGGTCACGTCTCGGTTCGGACTCTTCGTGCGGCCCGCGGGCTGCAGAAAGGCGAGATGGAATGAACCGTCTCAAGAAGGGCTTCACGATCGTCGAGCTGCTGGTGGTCGTTTCGATCATCGCGCTGCTCATCGCGATCCTGCTGCCTGCCATCGGCAAGGCTCGTGATGCAGCGCTCATCACGCAGAGCCTCGGCAACCTGCGCAACATGGTCGCGGCGTGCAACGCGTACGGCGCCGACTACAACGACCGCCAGTACACCGCGGTGCCCGACGAGGTCGGCCTGTACGGCAACTGGGGCGCGGCGTGCGGCGGCATCGTCGCCACGCAGTGCATCCCGCAGATGGTCCTCGGCTGGGACTCCGGCGGCGGCCTCTGGGGCTACTGGATCGCCGGACAGGCCCCGCGCTGCGCGGGATGGCCCGGCACCTGCGGCAACTTCATCGTCTACCAGGCGTGCGATTACTGGGGCGGCAGCTGGCTCGGCTCGTGGCGCCTCACCAACTGCAAGGCGTTCAACAGCTACGTGAACGGCCGGTACTACGACAAGGCCTTCTGGGCCCCGAAGGACCGCATCACGCTCGAGCCCGTGCAGAAGTACTTCGACAGCCCGGTCGAGTTCGCCTTCGACCAGACCAACTACGCGGAGCCCACCTACTGCTGGAGCCCCGCCGCGATGTGGTCGCCTGACGTTCTGTCGTGGTGCCGCCGTCAGGGCGTCACCGGCAACTGCCAGGGCGGCGGCACCGCGGTGACCGCTCGTCCCGGCGCTGCCCCGCAGGCCGCGACCATGCCCGGCGCCTACAAGAGCCCGTCGGCCAGCATGGCGCAGTACCCCTCGCTCAAGTGGCGCATGTGGGAGCACCAGTGGCTCCAGAACCGCGAAGGCGGCGAAGTGAACCCCGCGTTCAACACGCCGACCCCGTGGTTCTTCAACCATGGCTACAACAGCGCTCCCGCCACGATGTTCTTCGACGGTCACACGCAGGTCGTGTCGATCGCCGGCATCCAGCAGGACAACGACCTTGCGACGTCGCAGGGTGGCAAGCCGATCTGGTTCAGCTCCATCGCGGGCAACACCGACGGCTACTACTCGAACGCGTCGTACGACATGCTCGTCTACCGTCCCGGCGCCGCGGCCGTTGCCGCCGGCGTCGCCACGGTCGACGGCATCCTCGGTCGTGACATGCTCCGCATCGGCGACTGACGCCGGGCCAGGCATCGCGGAGCCGGACATCGTTTCGGTCCCGCTGGCCTGACTTCCATGCAACTTCCCGCGAGGGTCACCGTTTGACGGTGACCCTCGCGCGCTTTTGGGCCGGCCGTCCCGCCGCGTCTGGCCGCGGCGATGCGTGCACCGCGACCTACACTCGTGGGTTCGAAAGGCCTCCCATGGATCGAAGCAGCATGGATCGAAGCAGCAGCCGTCTCCCGCTCCTCGCACTCGCGCTCGTCCCGACCCTCGCGGCGCTCGCGCCCGCGGCGCAGGACGCTCCCGCGAAGGGCGCCGCCGACGCTCCCGCGAAGGACGCGCCCGCCGCGCAGCCCGCGGCCGCGCAGGACGCCGCGAAGGGCAAGGTCATCGAGGGGCCGGTCAACGTCTACACCTGGGCGCCCGACGACAGCGCGAAGGCGGTCGAGGCGAAGGACATCGACCTGCACAAGGTCTTCAAGGACCTCGGGCCCGTCGCCACGCGCTGGTACCAGCACGCGATCACGCTCTCGAACCCGTGGTTCGAGGGACGCGCGCCCGGCGTGAGGGGCAACGACCTCGCGGCCGAGTACCTCGAGTTCTGGATGAAGGACATGGGGCTCGAGCCCGCGTTCCCCGCGGTCGGCGCCGACGGCGTGACCCCGAAGGACGGCGATTGGACGAGCTACATGCAGGAGTTCGCGCTCACCGGCGGCGCGCCGAAGGTCGAGACCGGCACGATGCGCCTCGCGGGCAAGGAGCTCGAGCGCGGCAAGGACTTCGCGGTGCTCGGCGTCTCCGGCAACGGCGAGGTCGACGCGCCCGTGACGTTCGTCGGCTACGGCATCGAGAAGGGCGAGCGCGGGTACTCGAGCTTCGAGGAAGGCACCGACCTGAAGGGCCGCTACGCGATGGTGTTCCGCTACGAGCCGCTCGACGACCGCGGCCGGTCCATGTGGGCCGACCGGCGTTTCAGCGAGTTCTCGGCGATGACGGGGAAGATCGACGCGCTCGTCGACCGCGGCGCCGCGGGCATCATCCTGGTGGCGCCTCCCGGCGTGCGCGACGGCAAGACCGCGCTCGAGGACGTGTCGACGAGCCGCTGGGGGCGGCCGCTCGACATCCCGATGCTGCAGGTTTCCGCCGAGGTCGCCGAGCGCATCCTGCAGGCGGGGTCGCCGGACAAGGCGACCGCCACGCTGATGGACTGGCGCAGGCTCGCCGACGAGGGCAAGGTCAAGTGCGTCGCGCTCGGCGACGGTGCGAAGGTCGCGACCGCGACGAAGCTGTCGACCGGCGGCACGCCGACGCAGAACGTCGGCGGAGTCGTGCGCGGCAAGGGCGCGCTGAAGGACGAGTGGATCGTCGTCGGCGCCCACTATGACCACGTCGGCTACGGCTACTTCGGCTCGGCCCCGCAGTACACGGGCCAGCTGCACCCCGGCGCGGACGACAACGCGAGCGGCACCTCGGCGATGCTCTGCGTCGCGCAGGCGATCGCCGACCTCTACGGCGGGAAGGACGCGCCGAAGGACGCGCGCAGCGTGCTGTTCCTGGGCTTCACCGCCGAGGAGAGCGGGCTGCGCGGCTCGAAGTGGTACGTCGAGCACCCGACGATCGCCGGCGACAAGATGTCGCTGATGGTCAACATGGACATGGTCGGCCGCCTGCGGTCGGACGACCTGAGCGTCGGCGGCATGTCGAGCGCGAAGGACATGATCGACGTGATGCGCCCGGTGTTCGAGCGGAGCGGGCTGACGATCCGTGCCGATCCGTCGGGCCGCGGACCGAGCGACCACGCGAGCTTCTACGGCGCGGGCATCCCGGTGGTGTTCATCTACACGGGCAACCACGACGTCTATCACACGCCGAAGGACACGGGCGACACGCTCAACCCGGAGGGCGCGGCCAAGATCGTCGCGATGGCGACGGACATGGTGACGACGATCGCGACGCGGCCGGAGAAGCTCGAGTTCAAGGCGGACGGCGGCCGCACCGCGGACCGCGGCTACGCGGCCGTGCGCCTCGGCGTCATGCCCGGGATGAGCGACGACCGACCGGCGGGCGCGCCCGCGGGCGGCGTGCTCGTCGACGGCGTGAGCCCCGAGACGTCCGCCGCCGACGCCGGCATCACGAAGGGCGACGTGCTCCTGGCGTGGAACGGCGAGGAGCTCGACGGCGCGGGCGGCATGATGAAGCGGCTGCGCGAGCAGAAGCCCGGCGACGTCGTGAAGGTCAAGCTCTGGCGCGATGGCAAGGAGCTGGAGGTCGAGGTGACCCTGCGCGCGGCGAAGCCGAAGGAGTGAGCCGAGAAAATATGCCGGGGGTCCCCCGGCATATTTTCAGCGGCCGGTGTGCTCCGCGATGATCGGGTGCTCGCGCGCCGCGGCGTGCGCGAACGCGGCGCGCGCGAGCGCCACGAGCTGCGCGTCGTTCGGGTGATCGACCGTCTCGACGCCGATGACGTGGTGCTCGAAGCCGCCCGGGTGGTTGCGCACCAGGAACTTCACGAACTCGTGCTTCGCCGAGCCGGGCCCCACGATCAGTACCTGCGAGCAGTGCAGCACGATCTGCCCGAGCTTCGCGAAGAGCGGCGTGTCGTCGGGGTGCCGCCTTCCGTAGCGGCCGGCCGCGGACGGGTCGCTGGTGCGGAAGCGGTCGTGCAGGCCCTCGAGGTCGAGGTGCGCGGCCGACACCTGCGACAGCTCGACGCCGTCGAGGAAGCGCAGCCGCGCGCCCTGATGGTCGAGGAAGATGACCGCCGCATCGTGGTTCGAGTCGAGGCAGGCGCCCGCGCAGTGGAGGATCGTGGGTTCCATCATGTGCGCACCGTACGGTGACGCACGCCGGAATCCACCGAATTGCGATCCGCTTCGCGCCGGTTCCGCCGAAACGCCTCCGTGCGCGCGGACGATTCCCCGTGCGATCGCACGAACGCGCACGGCACGCATGACGCGATCAGCCGAGCGCGAGCCGGCCGCCGTCCACCGGGATGTTCACGCCGGTGAGGTAGCTCGCGGCCGGCGACGCGAGGAACACCGCGACCGCCGCGATCTCCTCGGGCGCGGCGAAGCGGCCCATGGGAACGGTGCGCATCGCGTCGGCCTCGACCTCGGGAAGCGACATTCCCGCGCGACGCGCGCGGCCCTCGAAGAGCGCCTCGAGGCGCGCGGTGCGCGTGAAGCCGGGGAGCACGGTGTTGACGGTGATCCCGAACGGCGCGAGCTCCACCGCGAGCGTGCGCGCCCAGTTCGCGACTGCCGCGCGCACGGTGTTCGAGACGCCGAGGCCGCGGATCGGCGTCACGACGCTCGTCGACGCGATGTTCACGACGCGCCCGTAGCCGCACTCGCGCATCGCGGGCGCGAACGCCTGCACGAGCGCATGCGCGCTGAGGAGCTGCATCTCGAAGGCCTTCGTGAAGTCGTCGGCGCGCGCCTCGATCGCGCTGCCGGCCGGCGGCCCGCCGGTGTTGTTGACGAGCACGTGCACGGGGCCGGCGGAGGCCAGGTGCGTGCGCGCGGCGAACTCCACGTCCTTCGAGCTCGCGAAGTCGACCTCGACGGTCCAGTGCTTCTGCCCGGCGGGGCGGGGGAGCTCCTCGAGGACGCGGACGAGGCCCTGGTCGTTGCGCCCGCAGGCGGTGACCGTCGCGCCCGCGGCGGCCATCGCGAGCGCGGTCGCCTTGCCGATCCCCTGCGTGGCGCCGCAGACGAAGGCGTGCCTGCCGAGGAGCGGGTGGGTCGCGGGCGTCGGTGCGCTGCTCATGCTGGTCATGGCCGAAGGGTAGCGAACCGCCGGGGCGCGGAGCGGTAGAACTCCGGCATGATCGCCTCCGCCGCAGCCGTGGTCGCCCTCGTCGCAAGCGCCTTCGTCGCGATGCAGGGGGCGCCCTCCGATTCCCCTGCGCGCTCGGTGGCGGGCGTCACGCTGTCGCCCACGCGCGTCCCGGGGCGCTGGGAGGGGAACGGCCTTGCCGCGGGCACCGACGGCATCGCGTGGTACGTCGGCGAGGTCACGCTCACGGACGCGGACCTGCAGGGCGACCTCGTGCTCAACGCCGGCTGGCTGGACGACGAGGACCAGGCGTGGTTCAACGGCACCAAGATCGGCGAGACCGCCGGCTGGAACGTGGATCGCGCGTACGCCGTGCCGCGCGCGCTGGCCCGCGCCGGAGTCAACCGCATCGCGATCCGCGTGCGCGACACGGGCGGCAACGGCGGATGGACCGGGAAGGCGCGCTCGGCGCCGTCGCTCGACGGGGCGTCGTGCTCGTTCGACCTCTCGGGAACGTGGTGGATCGCGGCGGGCGATCATCCGGGACTCGCCTCGTTCGACCCGGTGATGGATCCGGACGTGCACGCGCGTCTGGTGCCGATCGGCGTCGGCCGTCGCCGGACCGCCGTGCGTCCCGACGAGGTCATGACGGGCACGCCGCCAGACATGTGGTACGCCGCGCCCGCGGTCGCGTGGACCGAGGCGCTCCCGGTCGGCAACGGCCGGCTCGGCGCGATGGTGTTCGGCGGCGTTGAGCGCGAGCGCCTGCAGCTCAACGAGGCGAGCGTGTGGGAGGGGAACGCCGAGGACCGCAACGCGCCTGCGGCGGCGGCGAGCTTCCGCGCGGCGCGCGAGCTCTCGCTGCAGGGGAAGGTGCTCGAGGCACAGCGGATCCTGCAGCGCGACTGCATGCTGCCGAAGGACATGGAGGAGCGGAGCCACCAGACGCTCGGCGACCTGTTCCTCGAGCTCGCCGACGCGCCGGCGGTCGCGACGTCGTACCGCCGGTCGCTCGACCTGCGCGGCGGCGTCGCCGCGACGCGCTTCGTCGCGGACGGCGTCCCGGTGGTGCGCGAGGTCGTCGCGAGCGCGCCCGACGAGCTGCTCGCGGTGCGCGTGCGGACCGAGGGCGATGCCGTGCTCCCGGCGCTCCGCGTTCGCCTGCGCCGCGAGGCGTTCGAGTCCGACGAGCCGTCGCACGCGGCGATCCCCGCGACGGGCGGGGCGAGGCTCTCGTTCGTCGGTCGCACCGGGCAGGGCGGCGTCCGGTACGCCGCGATCGCGGACGTGCGCGCGGACGGCGGCACCGTCGAGCTCGCGGACGGCGACGCGCTGGTGCGCGGCGCGCGGTCGGTGACGGTGTGCGTCTCGGCGCGCACCGACTACTTCGGCGAGGAGCCCGCGCCGCAGGCGGAGCACGACCTCCGCAGCGCGTCGGTCGGGTTCGACGCGCTTCGTGCGCGCGCGTCGGAGTGGCTCGCGCAGCGGATGGACCGAGTGGAGCTCGACCTCGGGGGCCCGCCGCCCGAGTCGAGCGTCGTGCCGGAGCTCATGCCGACGGACCGGCGCCTGGCGCGCTTCCGATCGAATCCCGAGTGGGACAACGAGCTGCTCGCGCTCTACGTGCGCTACGGGCGGTACCTGCTCCTCGCCTCGAGCCGCGACGGCAGCCTGCCCGCGAACCTGCAGGGGATCTGGAACGAGCACTTCCGCGCGCCGTGGAACGCGGACTTCCACACGAACATCAACGTGCAGATGAACTATTGGCACGCGGGCCCGTGCGCGATCGCCGAGGCGGAGCTGCCGCTGATGGACCTGATCGACCGGTTGCGCGTGCGCGGCGCGCTCACCGCGAAGGACCTCTACGGCGCGCGCGGCTGGTGCTGCCACCACATCACCGACGCGTGGGCGATGACCGCGGCCGAGGGTCAGACGGTGTGGGGCATGTACCCGCTCGGCGGCACGTGGCTGGTGCGGCACGCGTGGGAGCACTTCGCGTACACGTGGGACCTCGCGTTCCTGCGCGACCGCGCGTGGCCGATGATGGAGGGGGCGGTGCAGTTCCTGCTCGACTACCTCGCGACGGACCCGTCGACGGGGATGCTCGTCAGCGGGCCGAGCACGAGCCCGGAGAACACGTTCATCCTGCCCGACGGGTCCCGCGCGGACACGAGCATGGGCACGTCGATGGACCAGTGGATCGCGCGCGACTGCCTCGTCAACTTCCTTGACGCGGCGCGGATCCTCGGCCGCGGCGGCGACCCGCTCGCGATGCAGGCGGAGGCGGCGCTCGGGAAGCTCGCCGTTCCGCAGGTCGGTGCGGACGGCCGGCTGATGGAGTGGTCGAAGCCGTGGGGCGAGGCCGAGCCCGGTCACCGGCACATGAGCCACCTCTACGGGCTGCACCCGGCGAACTTCATCACGCCGGACGGGTCGCCCGAGCTGGCCGCGGCCGCGCGCAAGAGCCTCGAGTTCCGCCTGAAGAACGGCGGCGGGCACACCGGCTGGAGCCGCGCGTGGCTCATCAACTTCTGGGCCCGGCTGCACGACGGCGAGCGGGCGTGGGCGGACGCGTGCGCGCTGCTCGCGAAGTCGACGCTCCCGAACCTGTTCGACGACCATCCGCCGTTCCAGATCGACGGGAACTTCGGCGGCGCGGCGGGCATCGTCGAGATGCTGCTGCAGAGCCACGTGCGGTCGTGGTCGGGCGGGCACCTCGTGCACCGCATCGACCTGCTTCCGGCGCTCCCGAAGGCGTGGCCGGACGGCCGCGCGGCGGGACTCATGGCGCGCGGCGGCGTGCGGGTCGAGATGCAGTGGAGGGGCGGCGGACTCGTGCGCGCGCAGCTCGATGCGCCGGACGGCCGCGAGCTGCGCGTGCGCCTGCCGGACGGCGTGCGCAGCGCGGTCATCGCCGTGGCCGGCCAGGCGCCGGTCGAGCTGCCGCTGCCGGACGGCATCGCGATCGTCC
The DNA here is from genome assembly GCA_027488415.1 of Planctomycetaceae bacterium. Taxonomy (GTDB): domain Bacteria; phylum Planctomycetota; class Phycisphaerae; order Phycisphaerales; family SM1A02; genus UBA966. The sequence continues at coordinate 19,661 of JAIYBS010000228.1, forward strand.
CGCGCGCGGCGTCGCAGGGCGCGCGCACGGTGGTGATCACGGGAAAGTGATGCCAGAAAACATGCCGGGGGGCCCCCGGCATGTTTTCAGTTCGCGTCGGCTTCCGCGAGCTTGCGGTTGAGCATCAGCGTCCGCACGTCCGGGTCGACCACGGCCTTGGTGGGCTTGAAGTCGCTCTCGAGGGTGAACTCGACGGCCTCGCCGGCCGAGATCGTCCGCTTCGCGCGCGCGTCGCGGTACTCGGGGCGCTGCAGCGCGGCCGCGGCGCGTTCCTCGGGCGTGCGGCACACGGCCGCCTCGGGCCAGCGCTCCTCGCCGTTGGTGACCGCGACCTCGAGCGGCACCGTGCCGGTGCCGATGTTCCTCACGGTCACGACGGTGCGCCACGGTCCGCCCGCCGCCGGCTCGGAGACGACCGCGGACTCGACCTTGAACTCGGGCACCACGACGTCGAAGAACCACTGCTTCGTGAACGCGTCGTACACGGCCGCATCGGGCGCGTGCGGTCGCAGCGCCTCGACCAGGTCCTGAAGCAGCGGGTGGTCGGGGCCTTCCTGGAACCGGCCGATGAAGTCGCGCATCGCCGCGTCCATCCGGTCCTCGCCGAGGTGCTCCATGAGCATCCAGAACACCCAGCCGCCCTTGTCGTAGGTGACGGTCTGGTCGCCCTTTCGCGAACCGTCCGTCTCGGTCATCGGCAGCTCGTCGTCGGCGCTGCGCGCGTTGCCGTAGCTGAACTCGATGCCGCGCAGGAACGCCATCCGCATGCGGTCGCCGCGCAGCTGCCGGATCAGGCGCGCGGACGAGTAGTGCGCCATGCCCTCGCTGAGGATGTTGCCGCCGGGCGCGTTGCCGGGCCGGAGGATGTTGCCGAACCACTGGTGCGCCGCCTCGTGCGCGGTGACCATGAACGCCGTGTCCTGCTCGGGCGTCGGCTTTGACATGAAGCCGATCGACTCGCTGAACGTGATGTTCGTCGGGAAGCCCTGCGCGTAGCTCGCGAGCCCGGGGAACTCGCTGAGCCGGAGCTCCTTCCACGGGTAGGGCCAGAACCACTTCGAGTACCACTCGTGCGCGCCGTCGAGCGCCTCGAGCATCACGGGCACGTTGAACCCGTGCTCCGGGAGGTGCCAGATGACCGTCGACTTCCCGCGCGACTCCTGCCACCGGCCGGCGACGATGTTCGCGGCCATGATCGGGTGGTCCGTCTCCCAGCGCATCGTGCGGACGCCGCCCTCGACCGTGTCGGCGATGCACACGCCCGGCATGTTGGCGCGGTACGCCTCGGGCACGCGGATCGTCGCCTTCATCATCGTGTGGCCGCCGGTGCCGAACGCGGTCTTGGTGACCTTCCTCCAGTCGTCCGGACCGACGCGCTTCGGCTCCGGCGTGCGCTCCGGGTCCATGCCGACGCCGTCGACGTAGCCCATCTCGGGGAGGAACGTCGGTCCGAAGCTCGTGAGCACCGTGCCCGAGGGCAGGATGAACTCGCCAGCGCCGGCCGGGTTCTTGCGGGTGCCGCCGGGCACGCGCACGTCGTAGGAGAAGCCGAGCTCGACCTCCGCGCCCGGCGCCAGCGGCGCGTCCGGAGTGAACACCCAGAGGCCGGCGCTGTCGTCGACCTTGCGCTCGCGCGGGCTCTTCCGCTTCGCCTCGGCCGCCTTCTCGCGCGTCCACTCCTCGCCGTCGAACGCGAACGAGAGCTCGGTGAACGTGGTGTTCGGCGTCACCGCGAACTGCCGCATCGGCCGCTCGGTCATGTTGCGCAGTCCGTACGAGCCCTTCATGCGGAGGCTTCCGGCCGCGGGGTCGAGGTCGATGTCGAGGTCCATCCGCACGATGGTGGGCTGGTCGACGTCCTTCCAGGTGTTCGCGTTGCCGACGTAGTAGCCGCGCTCGAGCTTGCGCTCCGGGCCGCCGCCGGGACCGCCGCGGACC
>JAIYBS010000019.1 GCA_027488415.1 Planctomycetaceae bacterium
CATGAGGTGGGACGGGACCACCCGGGCGGCGATCTCGCTGCGCGGCGGATCGACGATCCCGAACAAGGACTTCGTCCTGCGGTGGAATCTGAAGGACGACGCGATCGTGGAGGGCGTGTTCGCTGCCGCGCGTGCCGAGGACGACGGCTACCTCACGCTCGTCGTGAATCCGCCCGCGCGCACGGCACCGAAGCAGGCCGTCCCGCGCGAGCTGGTCTTCGTCGTCGACACGTCGGGAAGCATGAACGGCTTCCCGATCGAGAAGGCGAAGGAGGTCATGCGAAAGGCGCTCGCCGCGATGCGCGCGGACGACACCTTCAACATGGTCACGTTCGCCGGCGACACACACGTGCTTTGGCCGACGCTCCGGGCCGCGACGAAGGAGAACGTCGAGGAGGCCATGAAGTGGCTCGACGTCGCGCGTTCCGGCGGCGGCACCGAGATGATGAAGGCGGTCGACGCGGCGCTCGTGCAGATGCCGCGTGCGGCGGTCGAACCGTCGTCCGACGGAGCGGTCAGCGTGCCGCCGAACACGCCGGTTCGCCCGGGGAACGGCGGCGAGGGGTCCACTGACGATCTGCCGGGCGCCGCGGCCTCGACTGCACCCGCGCCGATGCGGATCGCGGTGTTCCTGACCGACGCGTTCGTCGGCAACGACCAGGGCATCGTCGCGGCGATCCGCGCGAATGCCGGGACGACCCGCGTGTTCAGCTTCGGCATCGGCAACAGCGTGAATCGCTGGCTGATCGAGCAGATGGCCGTGGCCGGCCGCGGCGCGAGCGAGATCGTGCTGCTCGCCGACGACGCGGACAAGGCGGTCGCGCGGCTCTCGAAGCGGCTCGAGACGCCGGTGCTCGCGGACATTCGCGTGGCCACCGAGGGCCTGGAGCTCCGCGACATGGTGTCGGGCGCGACGGACCTCGCGAAGGGCGGATTGGTCCCCGACGTGTTCGATGCGCAGCCGCTCGTGATTCACGCGCGCTGCACGCCGGGAAGCTCGGGCGCGGTCGTCCTGCGCGGTCGCACCGGCGAAGGACCGTGGGAGCGCCGCATCGCGGTTCGGGTGCCGGGTGCGTACGCGGGCCCGCGCGGCGACGGCGCAGCCGCCCCGACGTCGCCGCTTCCGCAGCTGTGGGCACGCGCGCGGGTCGATGCGATCCTGGCCGATCACCTGCAGGCGGTGGAGAACGAGACGCTGCCGCGCGACATTCGCCGGCAGGTGGTTTCGCTCGGCGAGTCGTATTCGATCATGACGCCGTACACGAGCTTCGTCGCGGTGGAGCGCACGAAGGTCGTCTCGAACGGACGCCCGATGCTGGTGACCGTGCCGATCGAGCTTCCGGAAGGGACGCGTTTCGACGGCTTCTTCGGCGAGTGCTGGGCGAACGAGGCCGTGGAGGCGGCGGTGCGTCGCATTGGCGGTGAGTCGCCGTTTGCCGATGCGATCGTCCCGGCGGAGGCCGAATTGGCGAAGGCGGCAGAGGTGGCGCCGTCGGCGCCCGCCAACGGGTCGGAAGGCGAGAAGTCGAAGGCGCAGCGGATGGCGTCTTCGGCTGGTTCTCCCGCAGCCTCGATGCGCTTCGAATCGCGCAGTGCGGAAGCACGCGGCCGAATGGACAGGCTGTCGCAGCGGCCGCTCGCGGGGGGGTTCGGCGGCGGAGGAGGCTCCGGACAGGGTGGGCTGGTGGGGTCGGGAGGCGCGCAGTACGGCGGCACTCCGCCGGTCGGTGCGGTGACTGCGAACGTTCCCGACCTCCCCGCCCCCTTGCGGGGGCGGGGAGGGCGTCCCATGCCCGACTCGAGACCCGGTGCGCCCGCGACTCGGGCGGAGATCGTGACCGAATCCGCGGTTCGGCTGCGGGATGCATCGGGCGAGATTCAGACGCTCAACCAGGAAATGGTCGACTTGGATGCCGCCCCGGCGGTGTCTGCGCCAGCCGAAGCGACCGGCGGCACCGAGGGCGGAGCCCCTGCGACCGGCGGCGTTCCGGGTGCGGCCGCCACGGGCATCGCCGGCCGCGCGCTTCCCGATGGATCGGTCGCGTACCGCGTCGAGAAGGGCGACACGCTGTCGACGATCGCGCAGCGCGGCTACGGGCGCGCCGCGGATTGGAAGCGCATCCTCGACGCGAACGCCGCCACGCTGAAGGGCAACGAACGGGCGCTTCGTCCGGGTGCGGAGATCATCGTGCCGGGGCCGGTCGTTCGCGCGGCCGCCGCGAAGGCCGACGCGGCGTCGCTTGCGCCGGCAGACCTCGACCGACTCGCACGCGTCCTCGACCGGCGCTTGCTCGCGATCTTGCTCTACGACCGCCTGCCCGCGGACGAGCGCGCGAAGCTTCCCGCGCTGGAGGCGGAACTTTCCCGGCTCATCGTCGGTGGCACCGTCGAGGTGATCGTCCGGGCAACCGATGCCGCGGCGCTGGACGCCCTGGCCGCGAGCGGGCTGCGCGTGAATCGCCTGGAGAGCAGGGATCCCGCCGATGCGCTCGCGATCATCACGATTCCCGTGGTTCGGCTGCAGGAGGTGGCGTTGATGCAGGGAATTCGGGCGATCGCACCCGCCGGAAATTGAAGCCCGGCTACATTTTCCGCATGCCGGAAACGCCCGCCGACCTCGTCCAGACCACCGTCGCCGATGGTGTGTGCACGCTCACGCTGAATCGCGGCGACAAGGCCAACGCCCTCAACCGCGAGCTGATCTCGGCGCTCGGCGCGGCCATCGAAGCGATCGCCTCGCGCTGCGCGCCCGCGGGCGACGTCCGCGTGGTCGTACTCGCCGGCAGCGGCAAGGCATTCTGCGCGGGCATGGACCTGCGCGGCGTGATGGATGACCCGGTCGCCATGGGCGACATGCTGCGCGACCTCTCCCGCGCGAGCCGCGCGCTGCGGCGGCTCCCCGTCCCGACGATCGCGCGTGTGCAGGGCGCCGCGGTCGGCGGCGGATGCGGCCTGATGGTGGTCACCGACTTCGCGGTCACGCACCCGGAGTCGAAGGTTGGTTACCCCGAGGTCGACCTCGGGATCTGCCCGGCAGTCGTCGCGCCGTGGCTCATCAAGAAGATCGGCGCGGGCCGCGCGCGCGCGATGCTCCTCGCCGGCGGCACGATGACCGGCCAGCAGGGCTTCGACGCAGGCCTCGCCACCCACCTCTGCCCGCTTGCGGAGCTCGACGCGACGGTTGCTCAGCTTGCCGCGCGCCTGCGCACGGGCGGACCCAACGCGCTTGCGGTCACCAAGCGCTGGCTGAACGAGCTGGACGGTTCGAACGAGGACGCGGTGCTCGACCGTGCGG
>JAIYBS010000377.1 GCA_027488415.1 Planctomycetaceae bacterium
AGTGCGGCATGAAGATCGACGGCTACGACGACATCAAGGCCGGCGACGTCCTCGAGTGCTACAAGACCATCAAGGTGCAGCGCGGCCTCTCGGCCGTCGGCGGCCGCAAGGAGTGATGACGACGGATGCACGGTGACGACCGGACATCTCCCCGCGGCGGGCCGCGGGACGCGGGGCATCGGGCTCCCGGGTTCAAGGGCGCGCAGCTCGCGAGCCTCGTGCAGCGGATCGTCCAGACGGAGATCCAGCGCGGGCTCTCCGATCCGCGCCTGCGCGGCCTTGTGACGGTGCTCGGCGTCGACGTGTCGCCGGACCTCGAGGACGCGTCGGTGCGCGTCTCCGTGCTGCCGGCGGAGCTCGGGCCGCTCTCGGTGCAGGCGCTGCAGCACGCGGCGGCGCACCTGCGGCGGACCGTGCTGAAGGAGTCGAGGGTCCGCCACGCGCCGCGGCTGCGGTTCGTGCTGGACGACTCGCTGAAGCGCGCGGCCGAGCTCGATGCCGCGATGCGCGAGGCCGCCGAGGCGGCCGGGACGGAACAAGATCCCGCCGACGGCGGGGAAGACCGAGGATGACATGAGCGCGAAGACCGAAGCAAACCCCGCCAAGCTCGCCGCATTCCTGCGCAAGCACGCCTCCGCCTCCGCGGCGATCAAGGCCAGCTCGGAACCGGACGGGATCGACCTCGTCGACCTCTTCGTCCACTCGTACCTGCTCTGGCAGGCCCCGTCGACGGACGCCGCGCAGGCGCTCAAGCGCCTGAAGGCGGCGTTCATCGACTGGAACGACATGCGCGTCAGCCTCGTCGGCGACATCGTCGACGTGATCGGCCTGAAGCACTGGCGTGCGCACGACCGCGTGTCGAAGCTGCGCGACGCGATGAACGGCATCTTCCGCCGCGAGCACAAGGTGTGCCTCGACCGCCTGCGGACGCTGATGAAGAAGGATGCCGTCAGCTACATGGACACGCTGCCCGGGATGGTGCCCTACGTGGCGCACCGGGTGCTCCTCGTCGGCGTCGACTTCCACTCGGTGCCGCTCGACGAGTTCGGGCTGCAGCTGCTCGTGCAGTCGGGGGCGATCCCCGCCGGCATGAGCCTCGCCGAGGCGCAGAGCTGGGTGACGCGACACGTGAAGGCCGAGGAGGCGCGCGACGCGCACCGGGCGCTCGTCGCCGCGGTCGACCACATGTGGGAGACGAACCCGCCGAAGCTCCCGAAGAGCGCCACCAAGCCCGCCGAGCTCGCGCCGCCCAAGCCGGTCGAGGAGGCGCGTGCCGCGGCGCGTGCGCTCGTGGACGCGCAGCTTGCCGCCGAGCGCGCCGCCCTGATGGCGGAGCGTGCCGCGCGTCGCGAGGAGATGCGGCGCGAGAAGGCCGCGCTCAAGGCCAAGGAGGCCAAGGCCTCCGGCAAGCCGGCGGCGAAGGCGCCGACCAAGCCGGCCGCCGCGAAGGCCGCCCCGAAGCCTGCCCCGAAGGCAGCGGCCAAGCCGGTCGCGAAGCCCGCTCCGAAGCCTGCGTCGAAGCCGCAGCGTCCCGTCGCGAAGGTCTCGGCGAAGGCCGGCGCCAAGAAGAAGTGACCGATGCGCCGCGCGCGTGCAGTCGTGCGGCCTGGCCCCTCGCGTCGCCTCGCGGCAGCCGCCGCGGTGGCGCTCGCCGCCTTCGTGCAGGCGGTGGCGGCAACAGCGCACTCGCCCGCGCCTCCTTCCGCGCCGCCGGGCATCCCGCCGTCGAGGATCGTCCCGTCGCAGCGCCCGCCCGTGTCGCTTGCCGCCGCGTTGCGCGCAGTCACCGAGCCCGCCGCGATCGTGGTGGAGCGGCAGCGCCCGCCCGCGCCCGGGAGCGCCGGCGAGTCCGAGGCGGTCCGCCGCTACGTGCGCGGTCGCCAGCACATGCTCGACGGCCAGTTCCTTCGCGCGGCCGATGACTTCGATGGCGCGCTCCGTCTTGACGCCGACTCGACTGCGCTGCGCTCCGCACGCGCCGAGGCGGCCGGCGCGGTGGGCGACCTCCGCCGCGCGCTCGCCGAGTGGGAGGCGGTGCTCGCGAGGGATCCTTCCGACGTGCAGGCGCTCGTCGCCGTCGGCATGGCGTCGTTCGAGAACGGGCAGTCCGGCCGCGCGGCGACGCTCCTCGGGCGCGCCTGGCCGGTGCTCGAGGCCGGCCGCTTCGAGGCGATCAGCGACGCGGGCCGCGCGGCGATCGGCGGCGCGCTCGCGAGGAGCCTCTTCCGTCTCGGTTTCGACGAGGCGGGGCTCGAGGTCGCGGCAATCGCGCTCGAGGCGCCGGTCGAGCAGGTGGCCGCGCAGCGCGGCGACGGGCGCGACGCGGCCGAGCGATCCGCTGCGGCGCTTTCGTTCGAGGCAGGCGAGGCGGCGCTCCGCGGCGGTCGCCCCGAGGCGGCGTTCGCGATGTTCGCGCGCAGCCACCTGCACCTCCCGGACGTTCGGGCCGTCGCGCTGGCCGCGTACTCGCAGCTCCTCGCGGGCGACGCCGAGGGTGCGCGCGCATCGCTCACGGTGCTGCTCTCCGACGCGCCCTGGCGCGATGCCGAGCGCACCGCCTACGCGGAGTGGTTGCTCCGCGCGCTCGGCGGCGATCCGGCGTCCCGCGAGACGCTGACGCTCGCCGCCCTGTCCGCGGATCAGGCGTTCGCGCGTACCGCCGCCGCGCCCGCCGAGGTCCGCGGCCGCATCGCGCGGCTGATGGATGCCGCCGGGGACGTCGACGGCAGCGCGGCCGAGCTCGCCGCGGCCGTGGCGGACGGCGCGTGCGACCCGTTGGCGCTCGAGCTCGCGTTCCGCCGTGCCGGCGATGCCGGGGCGCCCGCGGCCGCGGTAGCGATGGTCCGGTCCCGGCCGGAACGCCTTCGCGAGGCCTGCCGGGCGATGGTCCGCGCGAGCCGCGACATCCGCGCGCTTCGCGCAGCCGTCGAGGCGCTGCCGCCCGGCGGCGCGCGCGAGGCGGTCGCCGCCGGCATGCTCGCGACCGTGCGCGCGTCGGGCGAGGCCTGGCGCCGCGCCGAGGCGGCCGCGGACGAGGACCCGTCGCGCCTGCCGCTCGAGGCGATGCTCCTCGCCGCCGTCTCCGCCGCCGATCCGGGCCTCGTCGCCCGCGCGGCCTCCGCGGCGCCCCTCGCGCTCGAGGACGATGCCGCCTGGCACGCCTCCGTGGCGCGTGCCTTCGCGGAGACGGGGGCCTCGTTCGATGCGGAGCAGTCGCTCGCCCGCGCCGAGCTCCTCGCGGGCTCGGGTACGCGCGAGCCCGAGGCCGAGCGTGCCATCGCACAGGCGCGTTCGCTGGTGGACGGCCGTGCTCCCGAAGGCTCCGCGCGTGCGCGTGCCGAGGTCGCGATCGCCGGCGGCGACGGCGCGGGCGCGACCGCGGAGCTGCTGCTTGCGCGCGAGGCGGACCCGGACGACGCCGCCGCGCTCGGGATGCTCATGCGCGTCCTGCCTCGGACGGAGGGGCCCGATGCCACCGACCGCTGGCTCGAGGCACAGCTCGCCGCGCACCCGAACGAGCCGGTCCTCTGGGAGGCGACGGTGCTGCACGCGATCGCCTCCGGCCGTGCGGCCGCGGCGCTCGCCCGCATCGACGCGCGGCTCGCTTCGGACCCGGACGACTCGCTGGTGCTCCCCGGGCGCGAGGCGCTGCTGCGCGCGGCGGGCCGAACGGCAGATGCCGCCGCGGCCGCGCACGGACGGATCGCGTCGCTGCCTTCGGGGCCGCGCCGTTCGCTCGAGGAGGCCGACCTCGCGCTGCAGTCGGGCGCGCCCGATGCCGCCGTCGAGGCGCTCGGCCGGTTCGAGGAGAGCGCCTACCCGCCGCCGACCTCCATGCGCGCGGCGGCGCTCGATCTTGCGCGCCGCATCCCGCCGGCGACGGCGGGCCGCTCCGCCGCCATCCGCCGCATCGCGCGCGACGCGATCCTCACGAACCCGCGGGCCTCGCTCGAGTTCTACGCCTTCGACGCGCTCGGTGCCGCGTCCGCGCCCGGCGCGACGCCGCAGGCCGTGATCGCGTCCGTGGCCGCGATCGCCGCGGAGGCGGCGGCCGTGCCGGACCTGAGGCTGCCGGTCGAGTCCTGGCGCGCCTCCGCGGACTTCCTCCTCGCCCAGCGGCAGCCGCTCGCCGCCGCCGAGTTCGTCCGCGCGCGGCTCGAGGACCCCTCCGATGCGCCAGCCGAGGACGTGGCGACGCTCGCCCAGGTCGCGATCGCCTGCGACGCGCTCGCGCGCGGGCGCGCGGCCGAGTCGGTGGCCCTCGTGAACCACCTCGCGGGCCTCGGCGTCCGGCCGTTCGACGTCCCTGGCCGGCCGGCAGCGCCGTACGAGGCGCTGAGCGCCACCTACGTGATGCTCGGCGACCGCGACGGCTCCGAGCTCATCCAGGAGGCCGGGCTCGCGGTCGATCCGGACGACGCCGGGCTCCTCAACAACCTCGGGTACGCGCGCACGGAGCGCGGAGTGACCGATGCCGAGACGGAGTCGATGCTCGAGCGCGCGGCGCGTCAGCGACCGTCGGACCCGGGAACCCTCGACTCGCTCGGCTGGCTCCGCTACCGCCAGGGGCGCCTCGCCGACTCGGCGACGGGCCCCGGCGCCGTGACCTTGCTCCGCCGCGCGGTGACCGGCGCCGGTGCGTCGGCCGGCGCGGAGTTGCACGACCACTTCGGCGACGCCCTCTGGGCGTCCGGCGACCGCGACGGCGCGCGCCGACAATGGTCCCAGGCGCAGCGGCGCGCCGAGGACGGTCTGCCGCGGGACCGCCACGTCGAGCTGCTGCGGCAGGCGTTCCGTAAGCGGCTCGGCCTCTCGGCGATCGACGCGGCGCGCTACTACGATGACAACGACGGCGCCGTCGCGGCGCGCGCGAAGGCGAAGCTCGAGGCCGCGGAGCGGGGCGAGGAACCCCGCATCGCCCCCTCGGCCCCGGCCCCCGCGCCGGCCGCGAAGGCGCCGTGACAGCACGGAAGGAAGCGACGGAGCAATGGCTGGACACAGTGCCTGGAAGAACATCAAGCACCGCAAGGCCGCGGTCGACGCGAAGCGCGGCAAGATCTGGTCGAAGTGCTCGCGCGCGATCATCGTCGCGGCGAAGTCGGGCGGCGGCGACCCGAAGTTCAACGCGGTGCTGCGGCTCGCGATCGATGCGGCGAAGGCCGCGAACATGCCGCGCGACACGATCGAGAAGGCGGTGAAGAAGGGCGCCGGCGGCGACGACGCCGACAGCTTCGAGGCGGTCCGCTACGAGGGGTACGGCCCGGGCGGCGTGGCGATCATCGCGGAGTGCCTGGTCGCGAACGTCAACAAGACCGCGCCCGAGATCCGGATGATCTTCGACAAGAACGGCGGCAACCTCGGCGTTCCCGGCAGCGTGATGTACGGCTTCCACCACAAGGGCGTGGTGCTCGTGCCCGCGGGCGCGACGACCGAGGAGCGCCTCTTCGAGGTGGCCCTCTCCGCGGGTGCCGACGACATCGCCGGTGGCGAGGAGGGCTGGCAGGTCACGTGCCCGCCGGCGGACCTCGCGAAGGTGCGCGACGCGCTCGAGACCGCCTCGATCGCCTTCGAGGGCGCCGAGGTGTCGTACGTGCCCGAATCGATGACCGAGCTCGACGAGGCGACCGCCGCGCGCTGCGCGAGGCTCGTCGCCGCCCTCGAGGAGCACGACGACGTGCAGAAGATCCACCTGAACGCGGAGATCCCGGATGCCTGAGCAGACCGTTCGCGCCTCGTCGCCCCGCCGCACGCTCCTCGTTCCGTCGCTCGCGGGCGCCCTCGCCGCCCTCGCCGGCTGCGGCCACTCGCAGACCTGCGACTTCTCCGATCGCCCGCGCGACGACGTCTGGGCCGCGGTGGTGCAGGCCTCGCGCCAGCCGCGCTACCCGGACTGGATCGTCATCGAGAACAAGGTGAAGGTCGACGAGTCGCAGCGTCGCGTGACGGTGTGGCGCGACATCCGCCGCGACATCGTCGGGCAGGGGCTCGCACCGCGCCGCGAGGACAAGGAGTGGCGCTTCAGCGCCGAGGTCTCCGACGGAGCGCCCGCCACCGTCACCTTCTCGACGCCCGACTGGTCGGTGCCCGGCCACTTCTGGCAGGAGGCCGACCACTTCTTCGCGCAGGTCCGCATGCGGCTCGGCGAGATGGGGCCGGTGACGCCCGCGCCGGGGGACCCGCTCGGCGGCGCTCCGGCATCCGCGACGCGCGACCCCGAGGCGCCCGGCGACGCGCCGGCGGCGCCGAAGGGAGGGGCGCTTGCCGCCCCGTGACCCTCGCCTCGTCGCCGCCGGCGTGCTTGCGGCGGCGTGGTTCACGCTGCCGCTCGGCTTCAGCATCCTGCTGTTCGCTTACCTCGGCGAGGTGAGCGATTGGCTCCGCAGTCACGGCACCTCCGGTGCGGCGGTCGGCGCGCTCGCCTTCGCGGTCGCCGCGGGCGTCGGGCTGCTCCCGACCTACGCGCAGGCCGTGCTCATGGGATGGGTGTTCGGCACCGCGCTCGGTTCCGGCGTCTCCGTGGCCGGATACGTCGGAGGCGCGGTGATCGGGTGGACGTTCTCGCGGCTCGTCGCGGGCGACGCGGTCCGCCGCGCGATCGACGGTCACCCGAAGTGGGGCGTCGTCCGTGCCGCCCTCGTCGACGCGAAGCCGCTCCGCACCGGATTCCTCGTGGCGCTGCTCCGCTTCCCCCCGAACTCGCCGTTCGCGTTCACGAACCTCGTGCTTGCCGCCACCGGCGTGCGCTTCGTGCCGATGATCGCCGGCAGCATCGCCGGCATGCTCCCGCGGACCGTGTTCGCGTGCTGGATCGGCGCGCAGGGCGCGGCGACCGGCGCCAAGGACCTCGCCGACCTGATGAAGAAGCAGGGCCCGACGGCCGTGGTCGTCGGCATCGTGCTCCTGGTGGTCGCGCTCGCGGTCATGCAGCGGATCGGAACGCGCGCGCTTCGGGCCGCCGGGCTCCAGTGACGGGCAGGGCAAGTACCCTGCGCCCATGACCGCCGCGCCTGCCGCCACCGCCGCCCTCGACCCGAACGCCGGCACGCCCTCGGGCGTGCCGCTCATCGACCGCATCGCGATCACCGCGATCCGAGCGCTCTCCATCGACGCCGTGCAGCAGGCCAACAGCGGCCACCCCGGCGCACCGATGGGCCTCGCCGCCGTCGGCTACTCGCTCTGGCAGGACGCGCTGGTCTACGACCCGAAGGCTCCGCACTGGCCGAACCGCGACCGCTTCGTCCTCTCGAACGGGCACGCGTGCATGCTGCTCTACTCGCTGCTCCACCTCGCGGGAGTCGCCGAGGTCGACGCGGCGGGCCGCCCGACCGGGCGCGCCGCGGTGACGCTCGACGACATCCGTGCGTTCCGCCAGGTGGGCTCGCGCTGCCCGGGGCACCCCGAGTACGGCATCACCCCCGGCGTGGAGACCACCACCGGCCCGCTCGGGCAGGGACTCGCGAACTCCGTCGGCATGGCGATCGCCGCGAAGTTCCTTGCCGCCCGCTACAACCGGCCGGGGCACGAGCTCTTCGACTGGCACACCTGGGCGATCTGCGGCGACGGCTGCCTGATGGAGGGCATCTCGCACGAGGCCGCGAGCGCCGCGGGGCACATGCGCCTCGGGAACCTCTGCTGGATCTTCGACAACAACCGCATCACGATCGACGGCAGCACCGACCTCTCGTGCTCGGACTACGTGACCGCGCGGTTCCACGGCTACGGCTGGAACGTGCAGCACGTCAAGGACTGCAACGACGTCGACGCCCTCGCCGCGGCGTACGCGAACGCGCGGGCCACGACCGGGCGCCCGACGATCATCGTCGTCGACGGCCACATCGGCTGGGGCTCGCCCGAGGTGCAGGACAAGTCGAAGGCGCACGGCGAGCCGCTCGGCGCCGCGGAGGCCGCGCGGACCAAGGCGGCGTA
>JAIYBS010000381.1 GCA_027488415.1 Planctomycetaceae bacterium
CGCGAGGTCCGCGAGCGACCCGCAGAGCTCCGCCAGCCGCAGCTGCACGGCCTCGTCTGCCAGCTTGCCGTCGGCGAAAGCCTCGCCCGTCGCGTAGACGAAGCGCGGGACGACCACGCAGCGGAAGTCGAGCATCAGGCTCGAGACCAGGCCCATGTGGCTCATGAAGCTCACCATGCTGCCGGTCGCGCAGGCGATGCCGACGGTCTTGTCGTTCCACGCGCGGCCGCCGAGCTCAAGGCAGGCCTTCGCGACCGCGCTCACGTCGTAGTTGTAGATGCCCGAGGCGATCAGCACGGCATCGCACGCGCCGAGCGCGCGCTGCAGCGACTGCGCGGCCTCGTGGCCGTGCGCGGAGTGGCCGTCCATGTACGGAAGCTCCGCCTCGCGGCAATCGAACCACGCGACCTGGATGCCGCGCTGCGCGAGCGAGAGGCGCGCGTGCTCCGCAAGCATGCGGCTTCGGCTGCTCGGGTGCAGGCTGGTGGAGAGCACCAGGATGCGGGGCTCTCGGACGACGGTGCGCGGGTCGGATGTCATGGATTCTCGTCTTCGAGTCCGACAGGCGCGCCGGATTCACCGAAGGCGAGTCCCCGCGCGTGCGGGCCCGACCAGTCGGTGCGTGGGTTCGCGGCCAGCCGCGCCGCGAGCTCGATCGCGGCCTTCATGCTGCCCTCGCTCGCGCGGCCCTGGCCGGCGATGTCGAACGCGGTGCCGTGGTCGGGGCTCGTGCGGACGATCGGCAGCCCGACGGTCACGTTCACGGCCTTGTCCCAGCCGAGCAGCTTCACCGGGATCAGCCCCTGGTCGTGGTACATCGCGACGACGAGGTCCCAGTCGCCGGCCGCGGCGCCGATGAAGACCGTATCGCCCGGGAACGGGCCGTGGGCGTCGATCCCGACGCGGCGGGCGGCGTCGACGGCGGGGCGGATGATCCGCGACTCCTCGTCGCCGAACATGCCGTTCTCGCCCGCGTGCGGGTTGAGCCCGCAGACCGCGATGCGCGGCTTGGCGATCCCGAGCTGCCTGCAGAACTGGTGGCCGAGGTCGATCGGGTCGTAGACCTTGCCGATCGTCAGCACGTTGCGGACGTCCATCAGCGGCAGGTGCGCGGTCGCGAGCGCCACGCGCAGGCGCGGCGAGCTGAACATCATGCTGTGCCGCTTCGCCTTGGTGCGGAACGCGAGGAGCTCGGTGTGGCCCGGCCACTTGAAGCCGCCGAGTGACCAGCTCTCCTTGCTGATCGGTCCCGTGACGATCGCGTCGATGCGGCGCGGGTCGCCCGCCGGGCGCATCGCGTCGGTGATCGCGTCCTCGACGAACGCCTTCGAGAGGATGCCGCCGAAGCGCGTCGGCCCGGGGCGCGTGGCGTCGAGCAACCCGTCGGCGGTGTAGTCGAGCACGAGGGGCGCGAGGATCGAACCCTCCTGCGCGCGCTCGCTCGCGGCGTCGATGCGGAACCAGTCGAGCGAGAGCCGGAGACGGTCGGCGGTCGCGAGGAGCGTCTCGTTGCGGCCGTAGACGACGAACTTCGCGAGCTTGCGTACCGCAGGGTCGGCGAGCGCCTTCACCAGCACCTCGGGCCCGATCCCGAGGGGATCGCCCATGGTGATGCCGATGACTGGCTGCGGGTGGGGCGCCATGCGTGGATGTTAGAAATCCGTTCCAGGTAAAGGTGGCACCAATTTCCGGCCGCCACCGGCCACGGACACGCACCGGCCGCCTGAGCCGGAAATTGGTGCCACCTTTACCTGGAACGGATTTCCGGCCCTAGTGCTTCCCGGCCGGATCGATGATCCACAGCCAATCATCGAACAGGAACTCGAACCGCGCGGCGAGCAGCGCGATGCGGCCCATCACCGTGAACCCGAAGCTCGCGCCGAAGGTGATCATCAGGTACCAGACGCCGACCTTCGCGGTCCGGCCGAGCGCGCCCTTGTGCTCGAGCGAGAAGAAGAAGTACGCGAGCACGCTGAGCACGCCGACCAGCACCAGCACCGCGCCGACCGACGCGCCCACCGACCCGGCCCAGTCGACCGCCGCGACCGCACCCGGCGTCGCCGCCGCGTCGCGCTTCACGACCACCAGCGGGTCGAACATCGTCGCCACCTGGGCCACCAGGTCGCTCTCGATGAACTGCACGAACTTCAGCCCCGAGAACGTGCCCACCACGAACGCGAGCGGGAAGATCCCGAGCCACCAGAGCCGCGCCGACAGCCGGCACAGGAGCAGCATCCCGAGCCCGAGCGGGACCAGCGACCACCAGTCCGCCGCGGTGCGGTCGAGCGACGGCATCAGGTTCGCCTTCGTCCACTCGGGAACGAGCGACCCCGCGAGCTTCGGCACCAGCGTGTCCCACAGCGCGACCACCATCCAGTAGCCCGCGCTCACGCCGACCACCACGCTCTCGGCCAGCTTGTAGAGCGGGTTGTCGCGCCACAGGAAGCTGAACACCGCGAGCGTCATCAGCGCCGCGAACCACACGCCGACGGTGCGCGGCCAGCTGACCTGCACCGATTCCTGCGCCGGGTCCTTCGCCGTCGCGTCGGCCCACGCGCCCGCGGGCACCTCGCGCCACTCGGTCCACGCCTGCTCCGGCACTGCCTTGGGCGCCGCCTCCACGTACACCGCGCCGAAGCCGTGCACCGTGCGCGCCGACTCGCCGCTGCCGACCGTCGTCCCGACGAACGCGCGCACCGCGAGCAGCGCGCACACGACCGCGAGCACCGCGATCATCATCCGGTTCGCCCGCCGCTCGACGGCCGGCGCATGCGTCGATCCACCGAGGCTCATGCCCGCGCCTCCTTCCGGCGGCCCGCGAAGAAGATCACGTTGCCCGCCACGATCAGCGCCACCATCAGCACGTGCCCGAAGAGCTGCGGCGCCATCCGGCGCTGCGCCTCCTGGTACTTCGGCTCGACCTTCGTGCCCGGCGCCGCCTCCAGCGCCTTGCCGTTGACGAGCGTCTCGTACTCGGCCGCGCCCTTGATCGCGCCCAGCATGCCCGCGAGCTGCACCGGGTAGTACGGGATCAGCTGCGGCGTCTGCACGCCGGTCGTGCCGGCGACGAACGTCAGCCTGCGACCGCCCGTCAAGGTCGGCGACACCGCGTACTGCACCCACTCCTTCGCGCCCGGGTAC
>JAIYBS010000034.1 GCA_027488415.1 Planctomycetaceae bacterium
ACGGCGCCGTCCGGCGTCACGCTGCGGAACGCGGCGAGCATCGCGGCGTCGTCGTGCGACGTGATGCGCTCGCCGTGGAACAGGAACGCCGCCGCGGCCGCGGCGATCGCGAGGCGGCTGCCCATGGTGCGTTCCTCGGCCGACTCGCCCTCGGCGCGGAGCGCGGCCCAGAGCACGCGGGCGCGACGGATGCGCGAGAGCGGGGCGGTCGGGTCGGTGAGCAGCGCGACGGCCGAGCCCCGGGCGGGGTCGACCTCGTAGGCGATCCAGTCCCCGGCGGCCTGCGCGGGGTGGTCGATCGAGTGGAGGACCCATGCGAGCGTGTCGCGGAAGGCGCCGTCGCCGGCGGGGTCGGGGCGGTTCGTTCGGTCGACGGGATCGGTCATTGCATCCGTCCTTCGAGGAGCGAGAGGAGCTGGGCGAGCTCGGTGCGCGCGAGCGCGGCGTCGCCGGCGGCGTTGCCGGCGCCAGCGAGGCGCAGCAGGTGGCCGGCGAACGCGCGGCGCATGGAGACGATGGTGTTCGAGACCTGGCTCGGCGCGTCGAGGTTCCAGCGTGCCATCAGGTCCTCCTAGGGCGTCGGAGCCGCGCCCTCGAGCATCGGGCGGAGGATCCGCCGCTCGAAGACGTCCCAGGCCATGTCGCGGCCCCGGGCCGCGCAGTCGGCGCGGAGCGCGTCGCAGGCCTCGCGGATCAGCATGCCGACCCACGCGCGGTGGAACGCGGACTCCGGGCTCGCGGACGCGCGGTCGTGCACCGACTCGGCCGCGGCATCGTCGCGGACGATGCGCGCGTCGGCGGGGTGGCGCCTCGCGGCGTGGTCGAATCGGTACGCGTCCGCGAGGTAGTTGCGGACGGCGCTCAGGAGGAGGGTGCGGAACTTGCCGCGTCCCTCGTCGAGCTTCGAGAGGAGGTCGCGGCCGAGGAGGACGTCGGCGACGAATCCCTGGGTGAGGTCGCGCGCCTCGTCGTCCCGGCGACCGCTCTGGCGGATGTAGGCGTAGATGGCGCCCCAGTAGCGAGTCGCGGCCTCGTCGCTCGACCGCGGTGCCGCCGACCCGTCGCGGTCGTCGTCGCGCGGGGCTGGCGTCGGTGCGTTCATGGCGTGGGCCGCGAGGTATGGCATGGGGACCACCACCGGATACGGCAGGTCCGCGCGGATTCGTGGTGGCAGCAGTGGATTCTGCCAAGGGAGCCGGTGGTCCCGTAACCGGAGGAACGGGGCGCACCCCGAACCCGGGCAAAAAGTGAAAGTGGAGCCGAGGGGAGTCGAACCCCTGTGCCGAAACAGTCCGCACGAAGCCTCTACGCGCGTGTCTGCGGATTGATTGTCGTCCGGGCGTATCCCCGCAGCGGGGCGCTCCGTTCCGAGACATGCATCATCTCGACCCGCCGAGGCATGTCAGCCCATTGGGTCCAGCCTGATTTTTGACAGCGGCCCCCTTAGTCAGGCGTGGGGGGACTCGCTGCGCTGCCTAATTAGGCTGCGAGAGCGTACTGCGTGTTGGCAGTTGTGAGTTTGCATGCTTTTTACGTGGCCATCATGCTCCACGGCGCGCCACTCCGGGCGTTGCCTGTCCGGTCGATACCGGTACGGCCCCAGTTGTCAAAGAAGCGAACCAGCCAAGTATAGGTTCCCCGGCGCGTCGCGCCAGAAAATCATGCCGGGGGTCCCCCGGCGCATTTTCCTCACGGGCGGATCCAGCGCAGCGCGTGGGTGAGCGACGGACGCCCGGCGGGGATCTCCGCGCGCTCGGCGGTGCGGCAGTAGTCGAGCCCGCCCATGCGGCCGACCGCCCGGAGCCGGTCCGCGTCGACGTGCATCCGCTCGTTGGCGAGCCCGTCGGCCACGTGCACGCGCACCACCTGCCCGACGAGCAGGTTGCCGCCGCCCGGCTTCCCGGGCGCCATGCGCACGACCTGCATCGTCCGGCACTCGAACGTCACCGGGCTCTCGGCCGGTCGCGGCGCGCGCACCGCGGTGCCCGCGACCGGCGTCAGTCCGGCGAGCTCGAACTCGCTCTCGCCGTGCGGAATCGGCTCGGCGCAGGCGACCACCCGGAGGATGTTCTCCTCGGTCGCGACGCTGACCGTGAACTCGCCCGTGCCGCCCTCCGCGACCGGCTTCGCGTTGCGCAGCGTGTCCTTCTCGCCCTCGCCGCCCGGCGGGTTCGCGACGCTGATCACGAGCGTCATCGGCTCGGTGCCGCAGCCCATGAAGAAGCTGTACGGCGCGAGGTTCGGGCGTCCCTCGGCATCGCACGTGCCGACGACCGCGATCGGCCGCGGGACGATCGACCCGATCATCAGGTTGTAGCGCTGGTTGACCGGGATTGCCGCGACGTCGAGTTCCATGCTTCGCTCCGTCCCGGCCGCGCGGATCACATCCGCCGCGCGATGGTGCCCAGCGTCATGCTCAGGATGTTCGCGTTGGTGCGGATCTCCGCGAGCTGGTCCTCGGTCGGCGCCTTGTCGAGCTGGATGCGCGCGAGGCCGGCCTCGCCGCCCGCGTAGACGATGTTCTCCATCTCCTCGACGTTGATCGACGCGCGGCCGAGCACCTCGAAGACGTGCGCGAGCACGCCGGGGCGGTTGATGTGCCGCACCGAGAGCATGTTGGTCGCTGGCGTCGCCACCGCGCGGTTCACGCAGTGCGGCACGTGGCCGCGCTCCGCCCACGCGCGCACGACCCGCACGACCTCGTCCGCCACCGCGCGCTGCGCCTGCTCCGTGAGCGCGCCGACGTGGTGGGTGCCGATCACGCCGTGCTCGCGCGCGAGCGGGTCGGTGAAGGTTCCCTCGTGGCCCTCGGGCTCGTGCGCCCAGACGTCGAGGCCCGCGCGCAGCCCCCGCGTCCGCACCGCCGCCGCGAGCGCGGCCTGGTCGATCACGCCGCCGCGGCTCGTGTTGACGAGGATCGCGCCGGGCTTCAGCACCGACAGGAACTTCTCGTTCACCAGGTTGTCGGTGTCCTCGGCGCCGCCGACGCTGATGCTGACGA
Source organism: Planctomycetaceae bacterium (assembly GCA_027488415.1). Taxonomy (GTDB): domain Bacteria; phylum Planctomycetota; class Phycisphaerae; order Phycisphaerales; family SM1A02; genus UBA966. The sequence goes on from JAIYBS010000034.1 coordinate 3,002, forward strand.
CGTCGCTCAGCTTCGCGAGGTTGATGAGGCTTCCGCAGAAGCCGCAGCCGTGCTCGACGGCCTTCTCCTCGGTGAGGTTGCGGCTCCAGGCGATCACGTCCATCCCGAACGCGCGGCCGATGGAGGCGATCTCCTGCCCGACCTGCCCGAGCCCGACGATGCCGAGCGTGCGGCCGTGGAGGCCCGCCGCGTTCGCGAACTCGCGCTGTCGCCAGAGTCCCGCGCGCAGCGCCTCGACCTGCTCGGGGAGCCGGCGGTCGCAGGCCAGGATCAGCGCCCACGCGAGCTCGGCCACGGCGGTCGCGTTCCGCCCGGGGCAGTTGGCGACGAAGATGCCGCGCCGGCTCGCGGCCGCGACGTCGACGTGCTCGGTGCTCGTTCCCGCGACGACGATCATCGCCAGTCGCGGGCAGGCCTCGATGGCCTCCGCCGTGACGGGCGTCGTGCCCGTGATCAGGACGTCCGGCGAGGTGTCCTTGACCGCGCGCGGGAGCGTTCCCTCGGCGAGCTCGGGATCGTTCATCACGATGCAGCCGAGGCCGCGGAGCGCGTCGAGGCCGTTCTTGGCGAGCGGGTCGCACACCAGCACCTTGGCCGGTCCGGCGGCGCTGGGTGCGGACGGTCCCTGCGATGCGAACGCTGTCATGGCGGAAGTGTAGTGCGGCAGCGGGAGCGGCCGCTTCCCGCTCAGCGCGGCACCGTGCGCGGCACGAAGAGCCCGCAGCGCGGCGCGAGCGGTCCCGTCGCGGCGGCGACGTCGCGGTCGGGCGTGAGGATCACGAGCGGCATCGAGCCCGCCATGTGCGCGGCGATCACCTGCGCGGCGCCGGCGCGGATCTCGTCCGCGGCAAGCTCCGCGAGCGCCGCGACCATCGGCTCCGGCTGACGGACCTCCCATGCGCTGTGCGTCGACCCGTCCGCCGAGACGAAGTGGTAGGCGGGCCGCTCGTTCGTGTCGCAGACGAACTGGTAGGAGAGGTCCGGCGACGCGTCGATCGTCACGAGCGCCGGGACGAGCTGTGCGCCCACGGACACCAGGTCCGCCTGCGCCGCGGAGATCTCCTCGTCGCTCGCGGCATTCGGGAAGAGGTGCACGAGGTCGCGCGTGTCGACCGCGCAGACCAGGCCCATCCAGCGCTTGCCGGCATGTGCCGCGCGGTAGACGAACATGTGCGGATGCGTGTCCTCGACGAGCGCGCCCTCCGCGACGATGCCCTCGAGCGCCGCGCGGACCGAGTCGGTCCCCGGCGCGCCGCCGAGCACGCGCGCGAAGCTCGCGGGGGGCAGGGCCGCGAGATCGGGAGCGGCGTCCGGCGCGCAGGCCACCTCGACGGCGCGTGCCTTCGGGGGGCGGAACATCGTGAGAGCGGCGACGCGCATCGGCGTGCAAGTCTAGCGGGATGGGCTGGGGCCTCACCGCGGCGGTTATTCCCGGATCCACGGGTGCTTTCGACGGAAAAATCGGAACACCCCCTTCAGTCGGTCCCCGGGGCCGCCGATGCCTCGGTCGCGGCAGCAATCCGCTGCCACAGGAGCGCAGTCCAGATGCAGGAATCGACCAACCGTCCGCGTCCCGAGATCGCCCCGGCCGAGCAGCCCCTCGGCATCACGCCGCGCGCCGCGCGCTCGGCGTGGATCCTCGCCGAGCCCCGCGGCACGCCCGCGGAGCCGGCGCCCGCGCTCCCGGCCACCGACTGCAGCCTCTCGAGCCTCGTGGGCGAGCTCGTCGACCAGGTCGACGCGGCCGATCCGTCGCAGGCCGGTCACGCCGTCCGCGTCGCGGCCCTCGCGACCATGCTCGGCTCCTCGATCGGCATGGACGCGCCCGAGCTGCGGCAGCTCCGCATCGGCGCGCTCCTGCACGACGTGGGCAAGATCCTCGTTCCGGCCGCGATCCTGCAGAAGGTGTCGCCGCTCACGACCTCGGAGGCCTCGGCGATCCGGCGTCACACCGTCTACGGGGGCTCGATCCTTCGCAAGATCCCTGTGCTTGCCTTCGCGGCCCCGGTCGCGCGCTGGCACCACGAGCGGTGGGACGGCCTCGGCTATCCCGACGGTCTCGTCGGGAATTCGATCCCGCTGCACGCCCGGATCGTGGCGGTCGCGGATGCGCTCGATGCGATGACCTCTGTCCGTGCGTACCGACCCGCGATCAGCCTGGAACAGGCCTTCGAGGAGCTCGAGTCGCAGTCCGGGGCACAGTTCGACCCGCTGATCGTCGCGGCCGTCGGGCCGCTCGTCGGGGGGGATGGCTTCCGCGATTCGTGGGAATCCATCACGAATCACATCGTTTCCTTGCCCGCAGCCGCCTGACTGGCGTTATTATTCAGCCACGGCGGTGGCTGTCGGGTACGCGCCCGTGGGGGCGCGGTCGACACGGAAGTTGATGTTCTCGAGCCACCGATCGAGGCCGATGTTTCAGCCGACGCGTTGCAAAGGAGTGCACGCATGGCGGATGTCATCGAAGTGAAGCGTCCCCGCTCGCGGCGCCATCCGGCGTCCGGGACGGATTCCCCCGTTCACGAGGTGCTCGACGCGCAGGAGGGCTTCCTCGCTCGCGTGCTCGAGATGCTCTCGCACCACGAGCGGATGGCGCTGCGCCTGCGTCATCGCGACGGGCTCGCGCCCGGTGCGATCGCCGCCCGCATGAAGCTGCCCGAGTCGATCGTCGCCGACCTGCTCGCGCAGGCGGAGCGAACGGTGCGCCTCGCGCAGCGCGCGTTCATCGACGCGCTCGCGGAGCACGCGCCCGCGGCCGCACAGCGCTGAACGCAGCCGCACGGCGCTGAACGCAGCCGCACGGCGCTGAGCGCCGTCAGCCCCACGCGCCCAGCAGGATCCCGAGGTCGGAGCCGCTCACGGTGCCGTCGCCGTTGAGATCGGCGCCGACGGATCCGCCGTCGGTTCCCCATTCGCCCAGGAGCAGCCCCAGGTCGGAGCCGCCGACCGTGCCGTCGCAGTTGAGGTCGGCGGGCACGCACGCGGGCTGGTCGCTGACGTCGAGCTCGAGGCGAGCCGCGGACGCGAGGCCGAGCTGAACGAACGGATTCTCCTTGGCGACGAACAGCGGGAACTGGCCGGCCTGCTGCTGCACGAACGTCAGGCTCGAGAGCGCGAGCATGACGCGGCCCTGGTTGATGCCGTCGCGCAGGTAGCCCTGGATCGCCGGGTCCGAGACGTCGATGTCGAAGTGCATTTGCGTGCCGGCGGGAACCAGCGCGCCGGGCGCGAGCTCCGGGCACGATCCGACCGCGAAGGGCTTCGGGTCGAAGCGCTGGCGCGGGCTCTGCGAGACGTCGGCGAGGGTGCCGTTCGCGTCGAACGCGGCGGCGTACGCGTTGCGGATCCCGGGAAGCAGGAAGTTCGAGTTGCCCGTGGTGTACGGGGAGTTCTCCTGGAAGGTCTGCAGCGACCAGCCGTTGCGGAAGCCGACGCCGTAGCACTCGACCGGCTGCCCCGCATCCAAGTCGGGCTGCCACGCGGGGTCCGTCGTCGCGACGAAGCACTGCCACGGATCCTGCGTCGCGTCGTAGGCGAAGACGAGGTCGTTCGAGACCTCGACGGTGAGGCGGGCGCGCGTCACCGTGAGTGCCTGGCCCTGTCCCGAGGGCACCTGGCTCGCGGTGTCGAAGCGGACGAGCATCTGTCCGTCGCGGCTGTCGAACTCCGGCGCGCCGGGCGTGCTGCCGAAGGTGCTGATGGTGATGCGCGTGCCGGGCGTCGAGTTGAACGGGTACATCCAGCGGTCGAGTGCGGGCGAGGGGAACGAGGCGTTGATCACGTCGCCGGCGGCGGTGGCGCACAGCGCGAGCGCGACGGCCTGCACGGCGGCGGAGGCGGTCGCGGTGCGGGGCGTGGAGCCGACGAAGTTGGTGTTCTTGCGCTTGCTCATCGGGGGGTCGAATACTATGGACGGTCCATGGCCCCGCGACCGTACTGTGCCATCAAACGTCGGCAGGGGACGGGTTGTTCGCGAGGACAGGCCCATCCGGGGGGGTTCACGCTTGCCGAACTGGTGGTGGCGGTGGCGATAATCGCGGTGCTCGTCGCGATCCTTGTCCCGGTGGCGCTCGGGGCGCGCCGGACGGCCGCGCGCGTTCGCGAGACGTCCGCGCTGCGCGGCGTGCTCATCGCGTGGACCGCCTATGCGACGGACCAGCAGGGCTTCGTGCTGCCCGGGTACCGCGGCGGGCTCGCGGTCCGCGACGAGTACGGCGACGCGATTCCCGCGGAGGCGTACGGCGGCGACGTCGAGGTCCGCAAGCGCTACCCGTGGCGCCTCGCGCCGTGGCTCGACCAGGACTTCCGGCGGCTCTACGTCGGCGAGAACGAGTCGACGCTCGAGCGCCTCAAGGCCGGCGAGCGCGCGCAGTACTACTACTTCGCGTCGCTCTACCCGAGCTTCGGGCTCAACAGCGCGTTCGTCGGCGGCGATGAGGCGCGCTTCCCGAGCGACCCGCAGCTGCCGAACGGCGCGGACAACCCGTTCGCGCAGTACTGCGTGACCCGTCTCTCGGGCGCGCGGCGTCCGCAGCGGACCATCGTCTTCGCGTCCGCGCGGACCAACGCGACCGCGGATTCGTCGATCGCCGAGGGCTACTTCCGCGTCAATGCCCCGTGGCTGAACACGCCGGCACCGCGCTGGGCGGCGCAGTACTCGCCCGACGATCCGACGAGCTGCGGCTCCGTGAGCACGCGTCACGGCGACGAGGTGTGCACGGGAACCGTCGACGGTGCGGTCGAGCTGCTGCAGGTCGACGCGCTGCGCGACATGACGCGCTGGTGCGACGCGGCGCCCGAGGCCGAGTGGTGGGTGGGGAAGTAAATCCGTACCCGGTTACGTATGCACCAATTCATTCTCTAGAGATTGAATTGGTGCATACGTAACCGGGTACGGATTTAGACGGATTTACTCGTCGCCCTCGCGCAGCTTGGCGAGGACGCCGAAGTCCTCGAGGGTGGTCGTGTCCTGAGTGCCCTCCTTGCCGGCCGCCACGTCGCGGAGCAGCCGCCGCATGATCTTGCCGCTGCGCGTCTTCGGGAGCGCGTTGGTGAACCGGATCACGTCCGGCCGCGCGATCGCGCCGATGTCCCTCGCGACGTGGTC
>JAIYBS010000022.1 GCA_027488415.1 Planctomycetaceae bacterium
GGCGCCGCGGGAGATCGCGCGCCGCGCCGACGAGGCGATCGCGCGCCGCGTGCCGCAGCTCGCGCCGTCGCGCATCCGGCGGCGCTTCCGCCGGCGGACGGTCGCGCTCTTCACCCTGCTCGGCGCGATGGCCGTGATGGCCTCCGCATGGGCGGTCCTCCGCGAGACCACCATCCTCCGCGAGGCGATGGAGTCGCAGCTCTCCGAGCGGTTCGGCGGCGAGGTGAACATCCGACGCGTCCAGTGGGACGGATGGAACCGGATCACCGCCACCGACCTCGAGCTGCTCGCTCGCGGCTGGGAGGGCGACGCGGCCCGCGTGGCCACGATGCGCAGCGCGCAGGTCGTCTTCAGCCCGTGGATGCTGCTCCTCGGGCGCATCGAGCTCGTCGACATGGAGATCGACGGCCTCACCGTCCGCGTGATCGAGCGGCTCGACCGCCCGGGCGACCTCTCGTTCCTCGCGCTGCGTCCCAAGGCGCGCGACGGCGGCTCGCTCCGCCAGCCGAGCCGGGCGATGCTCCGCGACCTGCGCTTCGAGTTCGGCTCGGCGTCGGGCAGCGAGGTGACGATCCTCTCGACGCAGCGGTTCGACGCGGACTTCTCGCACCGGCCGGACGACGCGTCGCTCTACGAGTTCGAGCTGACGCAAGCCGAGCAGGACGGGCAGGCGATCACCGAGGGTCGAATCCGGCTCTCCGGCACCTGGAACGAGCGCGACTTCTCCTACGAGGCGACGCTCGAGCCGATCGCGATCGATTCGAGGATCCTGAAGGCGCTGCCCGCGCGGGCGCGCCGGTGGGCGCTGCGCGCGGGGCTCGTCGGGAAGGTGGAGCGGGCCCACATCACGGGCACCCCCGAACGCCCCGTGAAGACCGCCGAGATCCTGGTGCGCGACGTGTCGCTGCGCGAGCGCGACGCGGTGCGCGAGCTCGAGTGGGGGCGGATCGACGGCACCGCGGTCACGCCGATCCGCGGCGACCTGAGCGTCGAGCTCGGCGAGGCCGACGTGCGGATCGCGGGCCCGTCCGTGACGGTGACCGCGCGGCGCGCGTTGGTCACGCCCGGCCGACCCGGCGACGACGTGTTCCGCGTGCCGGTCGAGGTGACCGCCACGCTCGACCTCTCGGCCTCGGGCGGCGTGGCCGGTGCGCTCGACGCCGACGACGCCTGGCTCGAGCGCTCGCTCGCGATCACGCCGTTCACGCTCGACCTCCGGATGAACGGGCTCGACGCCCGGCCGACCGCCGACGGCACCGCCCGCCGCGTCGAGCTTCCGGTGGAGGCGGCGCGCGCGCTGGCCACCGTCGGCGCGAGCGACTGGGCCGCGAACGTCGACGTCTCCATCCGGCGGGCCGCGGGCCGCATCGGCGCGGACGGCGCGATCGAGGCTGCGCCGATCCAGGTGCGGGGAGCGATCGACCTCACCGACGGTCGCATCCGGAACGCCGAGGTCCCCTACCCCGTCCACGGGGTCAAGGGCCGCATCGAGCTCGCCGGCGAGCGGCTCCTCATCCGCGGCCTCGAGGCGCACGGCAACGGCGAGACGACGGTGACCATCGACGGCGAGTTCGAGCTCGGCGGCGCCGACCCCGGCTACGAGGTCCGGGTCACGGGGCGCGACGTGCTGCTCGACCGCGAGTTCGCGTCGTCCTTCCGCGAGCCGCCGGCCAAGACGATCTTCGAGTCGCTGCTCGACGACGGCGAGTGGCAGATGCTCCACGCCGCCGGCCTCGCGCCGGAGTCCACGAGGCCCACGGGCGAGGTCGACTGCCGGCTCGAGGTGCGGCACGCGCGCGACGGCGGCAGCGTGGTGGACGTCGCCGGCCAGGTGACCCTGCGCGAGGTGAACTTCATCCTCGACTCGTTCCCCTACCCGATGCGGGGGAACGGCCGCCTCTCGGTGACCGCCGACCGCGTGACGATCCTCGACGACGGCATCGCGATCCGCACGCTCACGGGCGGCACGGGGCACATCAAGGGGCACATCGACCTGCCGCGCGTAGGCGGCAAGCGCATCATCCGCACCACCATCGACTTCGACGTCGAGGGCGACCGCGTGACCCCGACGCTGCTCGCGGCCATCCCGCCGAGCTTCGAGAGCAAGGTCGGCCGCCCCGAGGGCTGGCCGGGCAAGGAGATGTCGGCGATCTCCGAGATCCTCACCGAGTTCGGCATCGAGGCGTCGCTCTCGGCGCAGGGCACGGTGCGCACGCGGCCGGACGAGAGCGACGCGGTCCGCACGGTGGTGCAGCTGCGCGACGGATCGATCCGCCCGACGGCCGGACTCGCCGCGGTACTCCGCGAGAACGGCCTGAGCTGGCCCGGTCGCATGACGCTCGAGCAGGTGAACGGCACGATCATCGCGGGCGCCGAGGAGGTCCGCGTGACGGGCGCGACCGCGGTGCACGGCGGCGGCACCGTACGCGCCGAGGGCGGCTTCTCGCCCGACGGCCGCAGCGGGACGCTCGAGATCGACGTGCGCGGCTTCCCGCTCGAGCGCGAGCTGGTGCGGATCGCCGAGGGCGCGGCGACCGATTCCGCGCTCGAGGCGTGGGACGCCATCTCGCCCGCCGGCACCTTCGACGCCGAGGTCGCGTGGAACCGCCGCGACGGCGCGCAGGACACCTACGTCCACGTGCGCCCGCTCACCCTCTCGATCGCGGAGACGGTCGCGCTCACGCCGGTCTGCGGGGACATGTACTACCGCAACGGCGAGCTGCGGCTCGACTCCTTCGACCTTCGCGGCCCCGACACCGACGACACGCCGCTGCGCATCGAGGCGCACGGGACGGTGATCGGCACGAACCCGGACTTCGTCGCGTCGGTCGAGCAGCTCAGCGTCTCGAGCCCGATCGTCTCGTCCGCGCTGCGCGCCGCGGACGCGACCGTCGCGGAAGAGACGATCCGCTCGTGGCGCCTGCAGGGCGCGGTGGATGCGCGCATCGAGCTCCCCGGGCGGCGCACCGGTACCGACTGGGAGCTGACCGTCGCACCCGGCTGGCTGGCCGGCGAGCACGAGGAGCGCCCCTTCGAGCTGCGCAGGCAGGACGGCGCCGTCGTCGTCGGCCCGGGCACGGCGATCGTCGACGCGCTGACGCTCTCGTTCGACCGCGGCTTCGTGACGGTGGATGGCCGCCTGGGCTCGACCTCCGGCAGCTCGCTCGTCGGGGAGCTCCGCGTGGACGCCTCGAGCGGCGGGTTCTCGCAGACGCTCGCGGCGCTGATGCCGTCGACCGCGCGCCGAGCGCTCGAGGCGATCGAGTTCGGCTCGAGCGGCCCGCTCTGGACGCGCGGCCTGCGCGTCGGCATCGACGTCCCGCGCACCGGGCCGCAGCGGATCTCGATCATCGGCGACCTCGGGATCTCCGACGCCTCGTTCCGATCCGGCATCGACTTCGACCGGATGGACGGCGCGCTCGCGTTCGACCTCGCGGCGGTCGGCGGCAACCCGGTCGGTACGGTCGGGCTCGGCATGGACCAGCTGCGCGCGATGGGACGCCGCATGACGGCGGCGTCCGGATCGCTCGTGTTCGAGAGCGATTCCGACCGCGTCCGGCTCGAGAACGCGGCGGCGACGCTGCTCGGCGGGCGCATGGCCGCGCGCGGCGCGTTCGAGCCGACCGAGGGCTGGGAGGTCCACGTCTCGTGCGCGAACGTCGACTTCGCGCGCTTCGTCGCGGCCGGCGGCGACACCCCCGCCGCGCCGGAGGCAACGGACGGCGGCGGCTTCCTGCGCGGGCGCATCGACGCGCGCGGGAGCATCGAAGACCCGACGGTGCGCCGGGGCTCCGGACGGTTCGCGGTCGAGGACGCGCGGATGATGGAGTTCCCGCTCGGCATGAGCTTCCTGCAGCTGACGCAGCTGATGCTGCCCCTCAACGCGTCGATGGAGGAGGCCTCGGTCGACTTCGAGCTCGACGACCAGCGAATCGCGATCCGTCGGCTCGACCTCTCCTCCGGCACGCTGCGGCTCGAGGGTTCGGGCGAGGTGCGGACCTCGGACGGCGCGCTCGCGCTGCGCCTGCGCAACCGCGGTCGCGTGCCGATCCTGAGCGACCTCTACGGCGTGGTGAGCGACCAGCTCTTCGTGCTCGACGTGGGAGGTACGCTCTCGGACCCCCAGCCACGGCTCACGCCGGTCCCGGTCTTCGCGCCGCAGCCGGTGCCCGAGGCGGGGTCGGGCGCGTCCGCCGCGCCCGCGAACACGGAGCAACGATGACGAACGACGACGGCACGAAGCACGGATCCCACGCCGCAGACGACCGGGAGCGCGGCGGGATTCCCGCCGAGATCGGCACCATGATCGACCGCCTGGTCGAGGCAGCGGCCCGCGCCGCGCACGGGCCGGACGCGCACCGCTCCGCGCGGCGCACCGCGCTCGTCGAGGACATGGTTCGCTCGGCCGTGCGCGTCCTCGAGGACGGTTCCGACCTCGGTCAGGTGAAGGTCATGGAGCGCGCGCTCCGCGAGATGCGAAACGCCTACCGGGTCTTCAACCGCTACAAGGGCGTCCGAAAGATCTCGATCTTCGGCAGCGCGCGCACCCCCGAGCACCACCCCGACTACCACGCCGCGCGCGAGTTCGGCCGCCTCATGGCCGCCGAGGGCTGGATGGCGATCACGGGCGCGGGCATGGGCATCATGAAGGCCGGCCACGAGGGACCGAGCCGCGAGGCGAGCTTCGGGCTCTCGATCCGCCTGCCCTTCGAGACCAACGCGAACGAGATCATCAAGGGCGACCCGAAGCTGATCGACTTCAAGTACTTCTTCACGCGCAAGCTGATGTTCGTGAGCCACTCGGACGCGGTCGCCTGCTTCCCCGGCGGCTTCGGCACGATGGACGAGATCTTCGAGACGCTGACGCTGATCCAGACGGGCAAGTGCCACCCGATGCCGGTGGTGCTCGTGGAGGGCGCGGGCGCGGACGGCAAGGCAAAGGGCTACTGGAGGCGCTGGGAGGCGGGCGTCGTCCACAACCTGGTGGAGGCGGGCTGGATCTCCCCCGAGGACACGTCGCTCTACGAGATCGCCGACAGCCCCGCGGACGCGGTGGCGCGCGTGGTGCGCTTCTACCGGCGCTACCACAGCTCCCGCTACATCGGCGACACCTTCGTCGTGCGCGTCAAGCGCGCGCTCTCGAAGCGCCAGGTCGAGCAGCTGAACGACGAGTTCTCGCACCTCGTGAAGAGCGGCACGGTCGACCAGCACATGGGCCCGCTCGAGGGCGAGGACGACCACGTCGACCTGCCGCGCGTCGCGTTCCACCACACGAAGCGCGGCTTCGGGCACGTGCGCCGCTTCATCGACCGCATGAACGAGATGCCAGACGAGGCCGGCGCGTGACGCGAGCGGCGGTCCTTCGGCGCCTCGCGCCGGCGGCGCTCGCGGTGGCCGTGCAGGGATGCGCGACGCCGGGCGAGCAGCCCGCGAGCGATGCCGCCGAGGCACCGGTGCCCGCACCCGCCGCCCCGGCCGCCGTCGCGCGGACGCGGATCGCGCCGGGCCAGACCGGGCTCGAGGTCATCACCTGGCAGGTCACCGACGAGGGGAGGCGCGTCTCGGACGCGCTGCTCGCGCACGCGGCACCCGCGGTCGCGCGCGTCGACGAGATCGCGCTGCGCCGCAACGGGCTGATCCTGTGGGCGGTGCGCGCGGACGCGCTCGACGCGCTGCGCGACTCGCTCGGCGGCAGCCCGCTCGACGTCCACACCTGGCTCGGCACCGCGAC
>JAIYBS010000009.1 GCA_027488415.1 Planctomycetaceae bacterium
CGCGGTGGAGATCGCCGGCGCATCCGTCGACGGCTGGACCGAGGTCCGCGCCGGGCTGCGCGCCGGCGACCTCGCGATCGCCGATCCGGCGTCGGCGCCGTCGCCCGGGTCCCGCGTGCGGATCGACGAGAAGTGGCGCACGACGGAAGGAGCCGACCATGGCAGCCATTGAGTGCAGGGGCGTCCGCCGCGACTACCAGCGCGGCGCCGAGGTGATCCACACGCTGCAGGACGTCGACGTCGACATCGCGGCCGGCGCGTTCGTCGCGCTGATGGGTCCGTCGGGAAGCGGAAAGACGACGCTCCTCAACCTGATCGCGGGCATCGACCGGCCGACCGCGGGCACGATCCGCGTCGGCGGCACCGACATCGCGCGGATGGGACGCGGCGAGCTCGCGTCGTGGCGGAGCACCACGGTCGGCTACATCTTCCAGCTCTACAACCTCGTGCCGGTGCTGACGGCCTACGAGAACGTGGAGCTTCCGCTCCTCCTCCACCCGATCGGCTCGGCCGAGCGGCACCGGCGGGTCGCGGAGGCGCTCGAGGTCGTCGGCCTCGCCGACCGACACGGGCACTACCCGAGGCAGCTCTCGGGCGGCCAGGAGCAGCGCGTCGCGATCGCGCGCGCGATCGTCACGCAGCCGGCGCTTCTCCTCGCCGACGAGCCCACCGGCGACCTCGACCGCGCGAGCGCGTCGCAGGTCATGGACCTCCTCGTCCGCCTGAACCGCGAGCGCGGGCAGACGATCGTCATGGTCACGCACGACCCCGCCACCGCGGCGCGCGCGGGCCGCACGGTGCACCTCGAGAAGGGCAAGATCGTCGACGCGGTGCCCGCAGGGAGGGGAGCATGAACGCGCTCGCCCGCTCCATCCCGTTCACGTGGCGGAATCTCGTGCGACGCCCGCTTCGCACGGGCCTCACCGTCGCCGGCATCGCGGTCGCAGCATTCCTCTTCTCGTTCGTCGAGAGCATGCGCGACGGCGTGCGCCGCGCGACCGAGGCCGGGGCGGCGGAGACGGAGCTCGTCGTCTACCGAAAGAACCGGTTCTGCCCGTTCGCAAGCCAGCTGCCGCAGTCGTACGAACGATCGATCGAGGAGATCCCGGGCGTGCGCAGCGCGACGCCGGTGAAGATCGTCGTCAACAACTGCCGCGCATCGCTCGACGTCGTGACGTTCCGCGGGGTCCCGGACGGCGGGTTCCTCGAGGAGCACCTCGCGAAGGCGAGGCTCGTCTCGGGCTCGATCGCCGACTGGCGGTCGCGCGGCGACGCGGTGCTCGTCGGCTCGGCGCTCGCCGAGCGGCGCCGGCTCCGTGCCGGCGACCGGTTCGATGCCGCGGGCGTTCGCGCATGGGTCGCGGGCGTCTTCGAGTCGGACGATGCACAGGACCGGAACGTCGCCTACTCGCACCTGCCGTTCCTCCAGGAGTCCGCGCAGCGCGGCGGCACCGGCGGCATCGTGACGCAGTTCAACGTCGAGGTGACCGACCCGGCCAGGCTCGACGAGGTCGCCGAGGCGATCGACGAGCGGTTCGCGCACGACCAGTACCCGACGTCCACGCGCGCCGAGAGCGCGTTCGTGGCGCGCGCCGCCCGCGACGTCGTGGTGCTCGTCGGGTTCGCGAGCGTCGTCGGCTGGGCGAGCCTCGCGGCGGTCTTCGCGCTCATCGCGAACTCCATCGCACTGGCCGTGCGCGACCGCGTCCGTGACCACGCGATCCTGCAGACGCTCGGTTGGACGGGCGGCGGCATCGCCTGGATCGTCGTCCTGGAGGCGGCGATGCTCGGCCTCGCCGGCGGCGCGATCGGCGCGATCGGTGCCCATGCCGCGATCGCGCTCTCGGGGCTCACCTTCGGCATGGAGGGCGTCTCGATCGGCGTGGTCGCGGACGCGCGGTCGACGGCACTCGGCATCGCGCTCGCCGCGGCGCTCGGCGCGCTGGCGGGCGCGCTCCCGGCATGGTCCGCCTCGCGCCGCGAGATCGTCCAGGGATTCCGGACCGCATGAGGAACGAACGATGAGGCTCCTTCCCGCTTCCTACGCCACGCGCAACCTCGGCCGCAGCCCGGCGAGGCTCGCGCTGTCGGTCGGCGGTGCCGCGCTGGTGGCGCTCCTTGCGATGGCGGGCGCCGGCTTCGCGCTCGGCATGGACCGCGCGCTGCGCGCGAGCGGCCACGAGCGGAACGTGGTGCTCCTCGGCGCGGGCAGCGAGGAGAGCGTCGAGCGGAGCGAGATCCCGCGCGCCACCGCCGACGTGGTGGCCGCGAGCCTGCGCGGCATCGGGAGCTGGGACGGACGCCCGCTCGCGAGCCCCGAGGTGAACGTCGCGCTGACCGTCGCGGCCGCGGGTGCGCCCGGCGCGGCCGATCGCACGGGGCTGGTCCGCGGCGTCACGCCGATGGCCTACCTCGTCCATCCGCAGGTCCGGCTCACGGCCGGGCGCGCGCCCGAGTCGGGGAGCAACGAGGTCGCACTCGGCGCGAGCGCCGCGACGGCCGCGGGACTCGATGCCGCGGCGCTCGAGCGCACGCTCGCGGAGGGCGGTGCCGGCGCGCCCGAGGTCCTCGTCGACGCGCGCTCGTTCCGGGTCGTCGGCCTTTTCCGCGCGCCGGGCACGGTGATGGACGGCGAGACGTGGATGCCGGTCGACGACGTGCTCGTCCTCACGCAGCGCGAGACGGTCTCGAGCGTGATCGTCGGCCTCGCGCCGGGCGCCGAGCCCGCGGATGCCGACGAGTTCGCGCAGCGGCGCATCGACCTCGAGCTCAGCGCGATCCACGAGCCGGCGTACTACGCCTCGCAGAGCGCGTTCTACCGACCCGTGCGCGTCATGGTGCTCGCGAGCGCGATCCTCGTCGCCGCCGGCGCGCTCCTCGGCGGCATGAACACCATGTTCGCCGCGTTCGCGAGCCGCATCCGCGAGCTGGCCATGCTGCAGGTGCTCGGCTTCCGGCGCGGGGCCATCGCCGTCAGCATGCTGCAGGAGAGCCTGATCGCGTCGATGGCAGGCGCGCTGATCGCCGTCGCCTGCGCCATGCTCTTCCTCGACGGCATCGCGATCCGCTTCTCGATGGGCACCTTCGGCATCCGCGTCGACGAGACCGTCGTTGCCATCGGCATCGCCTCC
>JAIYBS010000007.1 GCA_027488415.1 Planctomycetaceae bacterium
GCACCCGCGAGAGCTGGCTCGGCAGCTCGACGCGGTCGAAGTCGCCGATCACCAGCGACACGAGGTACGGGACGTGCGGCTTCTCCTGCTTCCAACGCCAGACCTCGCGGTCGCCGAGTACCTCGTGCGAGAGCAGCGCGCCGTTCGCGCTTGCCTGGAAGCCCTTGGGCACGGTCACCACCAGCTCGGTGGCGAGACGGATGTTCGGGAAATCGTGGATCGGGAACCAGAAGTGGTTCGTCTCGGTCTGCCCCTGCGTGTGCACCTCGGCGGACCGCGCCGGCGCGACGCCGTCCACCGCCGCCGTCGCCGGGCTGAAGGTCAGGCCGTCGAACGGCCGGTCGCACGAGTAGCGCACCAGGATCTCGGTCTCGCGCACCGCGCCGCCCGCCGCGCCGCGGACGGGAACGAGCGGCTCGGCGAACCGCACCGACAGCGCGCTGCCGTCGTGCACGAACTCGGCCGGCTTGCCGTCCACCTCCACCGAGTCGATGCGGAGCCCGTCGGCATCGAGCCGCAGCGCGCGCACCGGCATGCCGATGGGCGCGACGCGAAGGCGCTCGACCGCGGTGAAGCGCCGCTGCGCGAGGTCGGGGAAGTCGAGCTCGAGGCGCATCGAGCGGTACTCGACCTGCGGGTCCGGCGGATAGTTGCGGTGGTCGCGGCCGGTCTTCTCGTCGAACGCGCCGTTCGACCGTCCCTCGCCGGGCGCGACGAGCTCCATCCGCGCCGCACGCTCGAGACGGTGCGCGAGGCATCCGCACTCGAACTCGGCCTCCGCGACCGCGACGGCCGGGAGCGCGAACAGCGGGAGTGCGAACAGCGCGAGCGACGCGGACCGGGGAGCGGTGGATCGTGCCATGATCGGAACCCTACCGCGGCGCGCGGCGCGAGTTCCGCGACCCACGCGGATTCCGCGCGCATTCAAGCGGGAAACCCCGATTGAACCGCCCCGCGCGCCCGTGCTACCGTATGCCATGCCCCTCACGGACGGTCACGGCACCCACCACCCGCAGTTCGACCCCGCGCCGGAGCCCGCCTCGGGCGGCTTCTTGGCGCAGTTCGGCGCCTCGGACGAGTCGAGCGAGGGCTTCAGCCCGACCCCGCGCGGCTACCAGCCCGGCCGGACCAAGTACGTCGTCGTCATCGGCACGGTGATGAGCGGCCTCGGCAAGGGCATCTTCTCCAGCTCGCTCGCCAAGCTCCTCAAGGACAAGGGACTCTCGGTCGCCCCCATCAAGATGGAGGGCTACCTCAACATCGACAGCGGCACGCTGAACCCGTACCGCCACGGCGAGGTGTTCGTGCTCGAGGACGGCCTCGAGACCGACATGGACCTCGGCACCTACGAGCGGGTGCTCAACCAGAACCTCTCGCGCCGCAACTTCGTCACCGCGGGCCAGATCTACACCGAGATCCTCGAGCGCGAGCGGCGCGGCGGATACCTCGGTCGCGACGTGCAGATGATCCCGCACGTCACCGGCGTCGTGAAGATGCGCCTGCGCGAGCTGGCGATGACCGGCAACGAGGGCAGGCCCTGCGACGTGGTCTTCGTCGAGGTCGGCGGCACCGCCGGCGACTACGAGAACGGCTTCTACATCGAGGCGCTGCGCGAGCCCGCGTTCGAGGAAGGCCCCGAGACCTGCTCCTTCGTCGCGCTCACGTACATCCTCGAGCCGTCGATCCTCGGCGAGCAGAAGTCGAAGGCGGCGCAGCTCGGCATCAAGCGCCTCATGGAGGCGGGCGTCCAGCCGCAGCTCATCGCCTGCCGCGCGAAGAACCCGGTCAACGACAAGGTGATGCAGAAGATCGCGATGTTCTCGAACGTCCCGATGCGCCGCATCTTCTCGATGCACGACCGCACCAGCATCTACTCGATCCCGGACGCGATGCGCGAGGGCGGGCTCGACCGCGAGATCCTCTCGATCCTCAAGCTGCACGACCGCGTCAACACCGTGCAGGAGGACCGCGAGCGCGTCACCTGGAGCGCGTTCACGCAGCGCATGTCCGCGCCGCGCACGCACAAGGTGAAGATCGGCGTCCTCGGCAAGTACGCGAGCCTGCGCGACGCCTACGCGTCGATCGACAAGGCGATCGAGCACTGCGGCACGGCGCTCGGCACGGAGATCGAGACCGAGTGGCTCGACACCAGCGACGTCGACACGCTCGCGCGGGCGAAGGAGCTGGTCTCGCGGTTCGACGGCGTGATCGTGCCGGGCGGCTTCGGCATGCGCGGCGTCGAGGGCAAGGTCCGCTGCGTGCAGGCCGCGCGGCTCGAGCGGGTGCCCTTCCTCGGCATCTGCCTCGGCTTCCAGGTCGCGGTCATCGAGTACGCGCGAAACGTCCTCGGCTGGTCCGACGCGCACAGCACCGAGTTCGACCCGGCCACGAAGCACCCGGTGATCAGCGAGCTTCCCGACCAGAAGCGGCTCGAGGGCATCATGGGCGGCACCATGCGCCTCGGCGCGCAGGACGTGCAGATCGAGCGCGGCACCCTCGCGCACATGCTCTTCGGCGGCAAGGACCTCGTGCGCGAGCGCTTCCGCCACCGCTACGAGGTGGAGCCGAAGGACATCACCGCGCTCGCCGCCGGCGGGCTGGTCTTCAGCGGACGGCACCCGAAGCACCCGATCATGCAGGTGCTCGAGCTGCCCGTGGGCACCCACCCGTACTTCATCGGCGCGCAGTTCCACCCCGAGCTGACGAGCCGGCCGCTCTCCCCGCAGCCGATGTTCATGGGCCTCGTCGCGGCGGCGATCGCCCGCCGCGAGCCCGAGTTCGCGCAGACCGAGCTCGGCCGCCGCTGGGTCCGCGCGGCGAACGGGACCGGCGCGCCGGTCACCGCGTGAGCGCGGGCTACGGCCTCGGACACCGCGCCGGCCGCGTCCCGCGACCGGATAAGCGGCGGTTTCCCGCCCTGCCACCGTACTGACGGCCCGCGCTATCATCCCCGATCCGATTTCGTGCCTCGCCGATGTAGCTCAGATGGTTAGAGCGAGGGATTCATAAACCCTAGGTCGGCGGTTCGACTCCGCCCATCGGCACCTCTGAACGCCCGCGCCACCCGCGCGGGCGTTCGCGTTTCAGGAACATGCGCCCGGGCCCCCCGGCGTATGTTCCCCCGATGCACGCCGACCCCACCCCGGACCCCGCCGAGACCACCGTCGAGCGCGTCGCCCTCCTCTTCGCGCTCGAGGCGGAGGCGATGCCGCTCGTCGAGCGCCTGATGCTCGCCGAGCAGCCCGCGGTCGATCCCTGCCTCCGGCAGCGCCACTTCGCGGGCACGGTCGGCACGGTCCACGTCGACCTGCTCACCAACGGCACCGACCCGCGGTCCGGCACCGACCGCGTCGGCACGGACGCCGCGACGATGGCCGCATACATGGCAATCCGCAAGCTCGCGCCCGATCTGCTCGTGAATGCGGGCACCTGCGGGGGCTTCGAGGCCCAGGGCGGCCACGTCGGCGACATCTACCTCTCGAGCGGCGACCTGCTCTTCCACGACCGGCGGATCCCGATCGACGGCTTCCTCATCCAGGCCGAGGGGCGCTGGCCCGCCACGCCCGCGCCGCGCCTCGCCGCCGCCATCGGCGCGAAGCCGGGCATCGTCAGCACCGGCAACAGCCTCGACTTCACGGCCGCGGAGCTCGACTTCCTCCGCCGCGAGGGCGTCTCGGCGAAGGACATGGAAGCGACCGCGATCGCCCAGGTCTGCGTGCAGTGCGGCGTGCCGTTCGTCGCGGTGAAGGCCGTGACCGACCTCGTCGACCACCCCGAGCCGGTGCAGGAGGCGTTCCTCCGCAACCTGCGGATGGTCAGCGCGCTGCTCGCCGAGCGCCTCGAAGCCGGCGTCCGCTGGCTCGGAGCGCACCCGCGGCGGATCGCGGATCTCTGATCGCGAAACCACCGGGCGCGGAACGCCCCAGGCGCGGCTCGAACGCGCGACCTCCAGTTTAGGAAACCGGTGCTCTATCCAACTGAGCTACTGGGGCTTGATCGCCCGGGGCGCGCGGCTCACTTGCCGCCGCCCGCGCCGTCACGCTCGGCCTTGGCGTCCGCGAAATAGACGAGCGCCCAGATCGAGAGGAAGACAACCCACGCTGCGTTGGCGAAGAGGACGGGCCACATGGTCGGGAGAGTATACCCGTAACCGGAATGGCCGACCCGCGCCCGAAACCCCGCTTCCACGTGGTGCTCTACCAGCCGCAGATCCCGAACAACACGGGCAACATCGGCCGCACCTGCATGGCCACCGGCTGCCGGCTGCACATCGTCCACCCGATCAGCTTCCAGATGGACGAGAAGGCGCGCCGCCGCGCAGGACTCGACTACTGGGAAGCCGTGGACTGCGTCGAGCACGCCTCGTGGGACGCGTTCCTCGGCACGGAGCGCCCGCCGCGCCTCTGGCTCTACACGACGAAGGGCGCGCGCCCGCACTGGGACGCGACCTTCGCGGAGGGCGACTACCTGCTCTTCGGCCAGGAGAACGGCGGCGTTCCCGACGCGCTTCACGACTGGGTCGACGCCCACCACGGCAGTGACCACCGGCTGACGCTGCCCATGCTCCCCGACCCGCGCGCGCGCAGCCTCAACCTCGCGACCGCGGTGGCATGCGGCATCTACGAGGGCCTGCGCCAGACCGGCGGCATCGCTTCCGGGCATGCCTGAGCATCAACCGCGCCGCCCCGTCCGTATACTTCGGGAAAGGGCCACCATCATGCGACTTTCCACCTGCATCCATGCGGCTTCCGGCCGCCAGACCCGCCGTATTCCCGCCCGCCCGGGCTTCACGCTCGTCGAGCTGCTGGTGGTGATCGGCATCATCGGCCTCCTCATCGGGCTCCTCCTCCCGGCCCTCGGCAAGGTGATCCAGCGCGCGAAGAGCACGCAGACCCTCGGCACGATGCAGGAGTTCTCCAAGGCCTGCGACGCGTACTTCCAGGAGTTCGGCGAGTACCCGGCCGCCGTGCCGGACGAGGCCCTCTACGCCGGGATCGCGGGCGCCGGCTCGACCGGCGGCTCGGACAGCGTCCCCCCCGCCGCCGGCCAGCTGCCGAGGATCACGGCGATGGAAAACGCGCTGCTCGCGTTGATGGGCGGCTACCGCGTGCAGACCGATCCGGATTACGCGACCTTCGGCCAGACCTCGACGCCGCCCGCGGTCGAGCTCACCTTCAACACGACGCCGGTCTTCCGGATCAAGGTCGACGCCACCAAGATGGGCGAGGGTCCGTTCAAGAACGGACGCAAGTACGAGGCGTTCTACGCGCCCAAGGGTCGCGAATTCGGCAAGGCGTTCGGCCAGATCGATGCCACCACGGGCGCGGTCGAGGTCGAGGGTGCGCGCCTGCTTCCCGACCTGATCGACGCGTGGGGAGCGCCCATCGCCTTCATCAAGCAGCAGCGCGGCATCGGCCCGCTCGTGCGCAACGGCAACCGCCCCGGCCAGTTCGAGCGCGCGGGCATGATCGCCTACGTCGGTTCGATCCAGCTCGGCGACACCAGCATCGACCAGACCGAGAGCGCCAAGAAGAGCGTGCTCAACACCAACAGCCTCCCCGGGACGAGCCCCTCGCAGAGCGGCGGCGCAGC
>JAIYBS010000079.1 GCA_027488415.1 Planctomycetaceae bacterium
AGTAGCCGTTCCAGTCGCTGTTGAAGCGGACCTTCCACATGCCCTGGCGGGGCAGGCCGATCCGGTAGTTCGGGAAGCTCGTGTTGCTGAAGTTCGCCAGGACGATCACGTCGTCGCCCGCGCCGCCGTTGGCCCAGCGGTGGTAGCCGATGACCTTCGCCGTGTTGTTCACGTGGTGGACGTTCGTGAAGTAGCCGGTGAGGCCCTTCGTGACGCCGCCGAGGTTCCGGCGCAGGCGGATCAGGTCGCGGTAGAGCGCGTTGATGCCCGAGTAGGTGGTGAGCTTGGACCAGTCGAGCGGGTCCTCGGCCGCGAACCAGCCGTCCTCGAGGAACTCCTGCCCCTGGAACATCATCGGGATTCCCGGTGCCGTCATTACGAGCGCCGCGCCGAGCGTCGAGCGCTTGCGGCTGAACCAGCTGCCGGCGTTGCCCGGCCAGATCGCCTCGGCCACGCGCGTGCGGCCGTTGGCGACCTCGTCATGGCTCTCGGTGTAGATCATGCGCTGCTGCATGGATCCGTTGAACGACTTCCGGATGGCGTCCCGCACCGCGAACATGTCGCGGGAGGAGTCGCTGGGCGCCTCGATGGCGGCGCGCACCGGGAACGCGAACGCGCCGTCCCACTGGGTGTCGAACCCGGCGCCGCCCGCGCCGGTCGACTTCGTCATCCACTCGTTCTCGCCGAGGTCCTCGGCGATCATCAGCTTGTTGCCGGCATGGGCGTCGGCCGAGTCGTTGCACCACTGCATCAGGCTCCAGCCGTCCGGGATCTCGGGGCCGGAGAAGTCGTGCAGGCGGATGAACTTCGTGCCGTCGAAGCGGAGCCCGTCCATGCGGAACTCCTGCAGCCACATCATCGCGTTGTCGCGGATGTAGGTGCGCACCTCGCCGCGGCCGTAGTCGGGGCGGGGCCCCCACATCGTCTGCGCGCGGAAGTCCTGGTAGAAGAAGATGCCGCCGGTGGTGGCGCTCGTGCTCCAGCCGTCGTACTGCCAGAGCGCAAGGTCCTGCGGCCCGAAGTGGTTGTAGACCACGTCGCCGAACACCGCCATTCCCCGCGCGTGGGCGGCATCGACGAAGCTCTTCAGCGCGTCGGGACCGCCGTAGACGCTCTCCACCGAGTACGGGTGCCCGGGGTTGTAGCCCCAGCTGTAGTCGCCGGCGAACTCGTTCACCGGCATCAGCGCGATCGCGTTGATGCCGAGGTCCTTCAGGTAGTCGAGCTTCTGCTTGGCGGTCTCGAACGTGCCCGGGCCCGAGTGGCCGGCCGGCACGTTGAACGTGCCCACGTGCATCTCGTAAGTGACCATCTCGGTCCAGAAGGGGATCTGGAAGTTCGAGGTCTGCCACTGGTAGGCGTTCGGGTTGTAGACGATCGAGTTGCCGACGGAGTTCGTCAGCACGCGCGAGCGGGCGTCCGCGCGGTCATGCCACGTGGTCCCGTTTCGCATCGAGAACTTGTACTGCGCGCCCGCCTGCACGAGGGGGATGTCGCGCGACCACCATCCGTTGCCCTCGCTCGTCAGCGGGTGGCTCGCGCGGCTCCAGTTGTTGAAGCTGCCGATCACCGAGACCACGTTCGCGTTCGGCGCCCAGGTGCGGAAGGTGGTTCCCAGGTTGCCCGGGCCGGTGTTGTACGGGGTCGCGCCCACGCCCGGACGCGTCGAGACCTGCGCGACGCAGAGCGGAGCGATTGCGAGTGCGACGACAGCGGGACCGGTGAGGGTTCGGAAGTGGCGCATCGGGGGGTCTCTGGGGCTTCTCGGGCGTTTCAAGAGTAGCCCGTGCGCGGTGATCCGGAAGGGAATTCCGCGTTCGCCGGAGCGAATGCGTTGCCCCGACCGCCCCGGCACGAGTTCCGGGACCCCCCCAAACGGCACCCCCGGCACCCCCGGGCGCCGTCCCTCGGCCGCGGTTGCGGCTCGCCCGCCCCGGGCTCAGTGCCCGAACAGGTTGGTCGGCGCGAACATCCCCTTGTCCTCGAAGTACTTGAGCGCCTCGTCGACCGACCGGAAGATCTTGGTCGCGGTCTCGGTGATGAAGGGGCTCGGGTTCTTCTTGGGCTTCCACACCACGTAGACCTCCTTGGTGTGCTCGAAGGCGTGGTGGAGCTCGCGCTCGACGCCGCTCGAGAGGCCGGGCGTGCCGCCCGGGAGCTCGGGGACCAGGCTGACGATCATGTCGCTCTGGTCGATGAGCTTGAAGTCGCGCATGTAGATCTGGCCGTCGACGTCGCCGGCGATGTCGAGGATCTCGCGCACGGGGACCTTCATCGGCGGGCCGCCGGCGCGGCCGCCGAAGCTGTGCGCCTCGACGTCGATGAAGTCCTTGCCGTGGCGCGCGGCCTCGATGCCGCGGTCGAGGAGGAGCTTCTCGTCGACGTCGCCCGGGTCGAAGGTGATGAAGTGCTTGGCGAGCTCGGCGCGGAAGTGGTCGATCTCCGCCATCACGTCGGGCATGTCCATCACGTGGCTCATCGGGAAGCTCGGATAGACCTTCTTCATGTCCGGGCGCGTCACCAGGCGGAGCGCCGTCTCCACGGTGTCCTTCTGGCGGCCGCGGCTCAGGATGTAGAAGTTCTGCCCGCAGCCGAGTGCCTGCGCCATCAGCTCGGTGGCGAGGATCTCCTCCTCGCGCCAGACCATGCAGTCCTTGAGCGTGGCGTCGATCTCGTGCTCCTGGTGGAGGCGGTGGTGGACCACCTCGATGTTGTCCACGAGGCAGATGAACATCTCGGGCTTCAGCATCTGCAGCTGGTCGAAGTCGAACGCGCTGAAGAGGCCGTGCCGCCAGCGGAACGTGGCATGCGTGTTCACCACCACGTTCGGGTGCTCGGACACGGGCGTCGTCGCGCTGATGACGTCCTTGAGCACCGCGCGGCGGAGGCTCGCCAGCCGGGACCACGGCAGGTCGAGGATGCGGCCCGGGCGCACGTCCGGCGCCTCGGCGTACATCATGTTGCCGACGTTGAAGAGCTCCACCCTCTCGTGGCGACGCTCCGCCGCGTCGACCACGGACTGCAGGTAGGGCTTCTTGTCGACACCGATCTGGCCTGTGACGATCGCTCGCATGGGGCGGCCATCGTAAGGTGGATGCGGGCAACCCGCTCCGTTTCGCGCGCTTTCGCGGTCAGATGCCGCGCACGAGCAGCACCACCACGTGCGCCTCGATCGCGCGTCCCTCGCCCACCGCGTCGACGCGCTCGTGCGTCTTCCCCTTCAGGTTGAGGTCTGCCGCGGGAACCCCCAAGATGTGGGCGAGGTTCTCGACCACGTCGCGCTTGCGCGGCCCCATCTTGGGGCGCTCGCAGATCACCGTCATGTCCATGTTCCCGATCGTCCAGCCCTTCGCGCGCATGCGGCGGACCGCCTCCTCGAGGAACACTCGGCTGTCGCGACCGTCGTTCTCGGGGGCGTTGTCGGGAAAGAGCTGGCCGATGTCGGGCTCGCCGAGCGCGCCGAGGATCGCGTCCGTCACCGCGTGCAGGAGGACGTCGCCGTCCGAGTGCGCGACGGGTCCGCGCTCGTGGTCGAAGCGGATGCCGCCGAGCACGAACGGCCGTCCCGCGCCCTCGGGCGCGCAGGGCTCGAGCCGGTGCAGGTCGTATCCGTGGCCGATGCGGGACTGCGCCCTCATCGATCAGGTGTCCGGGTTGTGGCGGTCGTTGCGCGGCGCACGCGGCTGCGCGACCGGGCCGGGCGCATCCGCGTCCACCTGCAGGCGGTACGACTCGTCGGGCCGCGCCTGCTCGGGCGCGGGGCGGTAGTCGACCACGATCTTCCGGCAGGCCTTGCCGGGGCAGCTGAGGATGTTGTCGAGCGAGCCGGTCTGCGTGCCGATCTTCCAGAGCGAGTACATCATGCGCGCCGGGCGGTTGACCGGGTCGTCGCCGCCTTCCTCGTCGAAGTTGAAGGTCAGCTGCTTGCCCGGCGGGATCTCCATGATGAAGAACGGCGTGCCGTCGGGGTGCGCCTCGGTGCGCTCGCAGATGTTGAGCACCGAGATGGTCGTCGGCCGCATCTGCGTCGACTCGTACGTGAAGCCGCCGTCGGTGTGCGGCAGGTAGCCGCCCGAGGTGCTGTAGCAGCCCGCGACGGTCGCGCAGGTGGCGAGGGCGGAGGCTGCGAGGATGCGGGACCGGAGGACGGCGGACGCGGCGTTCATTGCCATTTCTTCGGCAATCCTACAGGTTCTTCACCAGTGCCGCGAAGGTCTCGCCCCGGTGCTCGTAGTTGGTGAACTGCCCCCAGCTCGCGCAGGCAGGGGACAGCAGCAGCACGTCCCCGGGCCGGGCGCGATCGGCCGCGGCGCGGACCGCCGCGTCGAGTGTCCCGCAGTCGATCGCCGGGGCGCCGGGCGCGAGCTGCGGTGCGGTGGCGCCGATCGCGTAGAGGCCGGCGAGCCTCGGCGCGAGGTCCCGGATCGCGGAGAGGTCGACCTTCTTGTCGTAGCCGCCCGCGATCAGGTGGATGCGGGCCGGGTCGGGGAACGACGCGATCGCGAGGAGCGTCGCGTCGGGCGTGGTGCTCTTCGAGTCGTTGAAGCACCGCATGCCGCCGTGCTCGCCGACGAACTCGAGCCGGTGCGGGAGCGACCGGAAGTCCGCGAGCCGCCGAAGGAGCCTCGCGCGGTCCGGGACCGCGCCCTCGGCGCGGATCGCCGCCTCCGCGGCGAGCACCGCGAGCTGTGCGTTCCGGCGCTGGTGCTCGCCGGGCACCTGCGGCATGTCGATCTCGGCGAGGAGCTCGGCGAGCGCCGCGTCGCCGGGGACGTCGGCGCGCTCCCACCAAGGCTCGAGACCGGCCTGGCGCGCGACCTCCCGGGCCGCGCCCGGCTGCTCCGGCCCGAAGAGCGAGACGAACGCGTCGCCCGGGTGCTGTCCGCGGCGGATCTCGCCCTTGCTGCGGACGTAGTGCGCGAAGCTGCCGTGCCAGTCCACGTGGTTGGGCGCGAGGTTCGTGAGGACCGCGATGCGCGGCGCCCACGGCTCGAGGCCCGCGAGCGAGGCGCCCTCGCCGAGCCACCAGAGCATGGCGCTCGACAGCTCGAGCACCGTCCACTGTCCCGGCGTGCCGGGTGAGCCGAGCAGCGATCCGCCGATGTTCCCGCCCAGACGCGCCGAGCGCCCGTCGCCGTCGAGGAGCAGCGCGAGCATGCTCGAGGTGCTGCTCTTGCCGGCGCTGCCCGTCACCGCGACCGTGCGCGCGCGTTCGAGCCCGTCGATCGCGAGGCGGATCTCGGTGGTGACGGGCGTCCCCGCCGCGCGCGCGGCGGCGATGTAGCGGTTCTCCCAGGGAAGCGGCACCGCGGGATTCGCGATGACGAGGTCGGCCTTCGCGAAGTCCCCATCCTCGTGCGCGCCGAGCCGGAGCTCGACGGATCCGCCGGCGATCTCCTCTGCGAGCGACGCGAGCGGCTTCGCGAGCTTCTCCGCGGGATCGCGGTCGGTGAGCAGCACGCGCGCGCCGTGCGCGACGAGCCACTTCGTGACGCCGAGGCCGCCGCCGAACTGGCCGAGCCCCATCACGGTGACGCGGGCGCCGTGGAGCGATGCCGGGATCGGTCTCATCGGGTGGGCGTGATCGAGGGCGACGCGGGGAGCGGGTTCAGGAGTCCCATCAGGTCGTCGGCGTAGCTCGTGAGCGTGCGCCGGTCCGTGATCGGGCCGTACGCGTCGCCGCGGATGAACTGCCTCACGATGCGGTCGTCCTCGGGCAGGCGCTCCGCGTCGTCCTTCGAGAGCCCGCGGATCCGCTCGTAGTCGGCGCGCGGGCCGATCTTCAGGCAGCGGCCCTTGTCGAGCATCACCATGCGGTCGGCGATCGTGAAGGCGCTGTCCATCTCGTGGGTGACCACGACGCTGGTGACGCCGAGCTTCTTGGTGAGCGTGATGATGAGCTGGTCGATCTCGGCGCTCGTCACCGGGTCGAGGCCCGCGCTCGGCTCGTCGTAGAAGATGATCTCCGGGTCGAGGGCGAGCGCGCGCGCGAGGCCCGCCCGCTTCTTCATGCCGCCCGAGATCTGCGCGGGGAACTTGTCCGCGTGCTCGCGAAGCCCCACCGCCTCGAGCTTCATCTTGACCTGCAGGTCGATGAGGTCGGGCGGCAGGTCGGTCAGCTCGCGCATCGGCAGCGCGACGTTCTCCGCGATCGACATCGACTGGTAGAGCGCGCCGCTCTGGAACAGGATGCCGAACCGGCGCCGCAGCGCGTCGAGCCGTGACTCGTCGACCTTGGCGATGTCCTCGCCGAAGAGCCGGATGCGGCCCCGCGTCGGCGCGATCGCTCCGATCATGAGCCGCAGCAGCGTGCTCTTGCCGCAGCCGGAACCGCCCATGACGACGAGCGTCTCGCCGCGGCGGACCTTCAGGTCGAGCCCGGAGAGCACGGTCTGCTTCCCGAACTGCATGAGGAGGTCGTCGACCTCGATCACGACGTCATCGTCGCGGTTCGTCGCCTGCTGTCCGGCCGTCGCTGGGGGCATCGCGCTGCTCATCGGGTGGGAACACGATACGCGCTCCATCGGGGAGCTCGAACTCGAAGCGCCGGATGCGGATGGCGGCGACGCTCTCGGTCGCGAGCGGGCGCTCGAACACGACGATGGTCTGGATGTCGCGCGTACCGCCAGCTGCGCCGAACCGGCACACGTACGCGGCCCGCATCTCCCGCTCCGGGAGCAGCTCCGGCGGTGCCGGCGGCGGCGCGGTTCCCATCGTCGCACCGGCGAAGGTCCCGAGCTGCGCCTTCAGCGGGGCGACCCAGGCCTCGAGCCGCGGCGCCGTCACCTCGTTCGCGGGCGCGGCCATCTGGGCGCGGAAGAGCTCTGCCTCGCCCGCCCAGGCTGCCGCGAGCGCCGTCCCGGGCCGATCGGCCAGCTGTTGGAGCGACCGGTACATCCAGTACGCGCCCCCGACCATCAGCGCGCTCGCGGCCGTGCCGATCACGACGCCGCCCCAGGCCCCCGCGGCGCCGCGCAGGCCGGGCCGGCGGCGGAGCTGCAGCAGCGCGGCGATGCCGAGGATCGGCGCGAGCAGGCTCCCGACCGGAAGCACCGACGTCGCGATCGATGCCATGGCGAGCGGGCTCAGCCGGCGCACGACGGGGACGGAATCGGGCTCGGGTTCGTGGATCATGGGGCGTTCGTCTCCGCGGGCGCTCGTTCGGGTTGCTTCGCCTCGCCGGCGTCCGAGGCCGGCAGCCGCAGGCGCCTTCCGGCGACCTCGACCTCGATCGACCGCAGGAGGAGCACCGGCGGCAGCGTGCCGGGCTGCGTCGAGAAGGAGGCCGTCCCGAACACCGTTCCTCGCTCTCCCGCCGCGTTGAAGGCAGCCGAGATCACGGGCTCCGCGAGCCCCTCCGCGGTCCGGTGCGTGACGGTCACCTGGCGAATCGAGCCCACCGCATCCGTCACCTCGCGCGCGAACCTCGCCCGTTCCGCCGCCTCGGGCGCCGAGGACCGCGTGTCCCACTCGGCCTCCTGCGCGGGCAGCACGGTGCACGCGGACTCGACCGCGGCGATCGTCTGCGTGTCCATCGAGTCCTGCACCTCGGACTGCAGCGCCCCGAGGAGCCAGCCTTCCAGCACGAGGATCGTCGTCCCGACCGCAACGCCCGCGATCGCAAGCCCCTGTCCGGAGCGCAGTCCGTCCGACGAGCGGACGCGATGGATCGCGACGAGCCCGAGCACGATCGCGGCCACTGCCGTCAGCGGGCACCAGCCCAGGACGATGGCCGTGAGCAGGCTCGCGAGCGCGAGCGGCTCGAGCCGGGTGCGGCGGGTGGTCTGTTCCGCGGCCATGGGCGGGGCAGGGTAGCCCAAAAGCACCACCGCCCGGCGCGTGGCCGGGCGGCGGGAAGGAATCGTGTCAGCGACCGTCGATCAGCCCCACTGCGCGAGCATGATGCCGAGGTCGGCACCGTTGGTCACGCCGTTGCCGTCGAGGTCGGTCGCGCCGGGGTTGCCCCAGTTGGCGAGCATGGCCCCGAGGTCGGCGCCGTCAACCACGCCGTTGCAGTTGAGGTCGCCCTGGCGGCAGGGGTTGCTCGGCACCTTGGTCGCGGCAGCGGTGCTGCTCGTCACCTTGAAGTGGCCGATCGAGGCGTTGCCCGAGGCGGCCGGCACCGAGGCGTCGAACCAGAAGTTGTAGAGCGTCGACCAGCGCAGCGCGTTGGCGTTCGGGTTCTGCGCGAAGGTCTGCGTGCACTGCCACTTGGCCTCGCCGTTGGCGACCGAGAACGTCCAGTCGGTGCCGTCGAACACCTCGCCCGAGTGGTAGGCGACGTCCTTGAAGCCGGCGTTCGTGATGGTCACGTTCGCCGGAACCGGCACCGAGAAGCTCGCGCCCGCGCGGTCCGAGTTCAGGTTGTGGATCGCGTACTCGTAGCGGTACGTGCCGTTGCCGTTGTTCGTCACGTTGCACGCGACGATGTAGCGGCCGTCGGCCGCGTCGACCGTGGTGATCGTCGCGGTCGGGACCACCGTCGTGTAGTGGTAGATGGCGGGCTTCTGCTGGAAGGTCGCGCCCGACAGCGTGATCGGGTACGTGCCGTTTGTGATGGTTCCGCCGACCGTGAAGAGACGGTAGCTCGCGTTGTTGTTGTCGTTGTTGTTGCTGGCATCCTCGGGGTGCACGTACTGGCACTCGGCGAGGTAGACCGCGCCCGCGTTCAACGCCGGGTTCAGGTCGTCCGCCCTGATCTGGACGCGTCGTCCGATGCTCGCCTGTCCGGCGGGGATCGACGGCCACGAGGCGACCTCGGAGCCCGTGTCGGCCGGGAAGACGCCCGTGGTCGGATTCACCTTCGAGCGCGGCCCGAGGTCACCCTGCGTGCCGTTCAGGCTCGCGGTGTACGGGTCGCTGCAGCCGATGCCGAGGAGGCTCGGGCAGCCGCTGCCAGCGGAGACGCAGGTGCCGCACAGCGTCTGCTGGAGGGCGCAGAAGCCGTACTTCATCCAGCTCATGCCGATCTGCTCGATGCGGCCGTTCTTGATGCGGAACGCGTTCTGCGGGATGACCGGGTGGTTCGCGGTGTTCGCGAACCAGCCGAGCTGCGAGGTGCCGATGTTGCAGCTCGTGGAGCCGAACGCGTAACCCATGATGCTGACGCCGCCGACGGTGTTCGCCCCGTAGCGCGAGACGTCGGGGATTGCGCCCACGATCACGTCGGGACCCGCCTGGACATCACTGGTGCCGCCCTCGCCGGGAACGGCGGTCGCGGTCATCTGTCCGGCGGTCAGAGCGAGGCCGGCGGTGGCCAGCGTGCCGAGGAGAAAACGTGCCTTCATGGGGTGGGGATCCTTGTCTGGAAACGGGGTGTGGCGTGGGCCAATTCAGCAAGCCCACTTCTTGTTTATAGGCGGTGTCCCTGACTTGGGAAACATTGACGGTACGGAATTGCGAGATCGACGGTTCTCCGGACTCGCAAAAAGAACCCGCCCCGGACGCGTGGCCGGGGCGGGTGAGTTGCGCGATTCGCGGACAAACCGTCCGAGATTCCGGATCAGCCCCAGCTTGCAAGCAGGAAACCGATGTCGGCGCCGTTGATGACGCCGTTGCTGTCGAGGTCCCCGGGGCAGGGCGTCCCGCAGGTGCCCCAGCCGGCGAGCATCAGCCCGAGGTCGGCGCCGTTGATGATGCCGTTGCAGTCGAGGTCGCCGCGCCGGCACGGGTTGGCCGGGACCTTGGCGTTCGCGAAGACCGCGCCCGAGGTCTTGAAGAGGTCCATGCCGACGCCGGCCGAGGTCGGGCCCGCGTTCGAGTCGAACCAGAAGTTGTACATCGTCGCCCACCGCAGGGCGTTCGCGTTCGGGTTCTGCGCGAAGGTCTGCGTGCACTCCCACTTGGCGACGCCGCCGCTGACGCTGAACGTCCAGTCGGTGCCGTCGAACGGCTCGCCCGAGTGGTAGGTCACGTCCTTGAAGCCGACGTTCGACACCGTGACGTTCTGCGGCAGCGCGAGGTAGAAGCTGCGCGCGGCGCTGTCCGAGTTGTAGTTGAAGACCGCGTACTCGTAGTGGTACGAGCCGTCCTCGTTCTGCGTCACGTTCGAGCCGACGACGTAGCGTCCGTCCGGCGCGTCCGTGGACGAGATGGTGACGCCGGGCACCACCACCGACCAGTGGAAGATGGCCGGCTTCATCTGGAAGGTGGACCCGGTCAGCGTCAGGTTGTACGCGCCGCCCGAGTTCGCGCCGACCGTGAAGAGCCGGTAGCTCGCGTTGTTGTTGTCGTTGTTGTTGGCGGCATCGTCCGGGTGCACGTACATGCACTCGGCCATGTAGACCGCGCCGGTGTTCTGCGTCGGGTCGAGGTCGGTCGCCCGGATCTGGCAGCGGCGGCCGATCGTGCCCTGGCCCGAGGGGATCGCGGGCCACTGCGTGGAGCCGGTCGCCGGGAAGAAGCCGGTCGTCGGGTTGACCTCGTAGCGGGGCCCGAGGCCGCCCTGGGAACCGTTCAGGCCCGCGGTGTACGGGTCGCTGCAGCCGACGCCGAGCTCGCTCGTTGCGCTGCCGCAGCCGATGCCGCCGGGCTGGCAGGTCGAGCACAGGTTCTCCTGCAGCGCGCAGAAGCCGTGCTTCATCCAGCCGATGCCGATCTGCTCGATGCGGCCGTTCTTGATGCGGTACGCGTTCTGCGGGATCACCGGGTGGAACGACGTGTTCTGCCACCAGCGCAGGTTCACGGAGCCGACGTTGCAGCTCGTGCTGCCGAACGCGTACGCCATGATGTTGACGCCGTTGACGGTGTTCGAGCCGTACTTCGCGACGTCGGGGATCGCTCCGACGATGACGTCGGGGCCCGCCAGCACAGCGCTGGTGCCGCCGTCGCCCGGGAGCGCGGTGGCGGACATCTGGCCGATGGTGAGGGCGACGCCGGCGGCGGCGAAGGTGCCGATCAGGATCCTGGGCTTCATCGTGTGGGGCTTCTCTGCGTGTCGTTCGGTGGTTTTCTGGAGACGGCATCGCCGTGCGTCGGCGACCGCCCCGAGAGTAGCCCCGATCGGCGCGTCTCAAAGGAACGGAGCCTGAATGTCTGGGTAGCGCGGGGCATTCCCGGGCACCATTCGCGTCCGATAAATGAAAGCCCCGTTCCCGACGTGTGGTCGGGAACGGGGCCGAGAAGGATCCACGGAGTCTTGCGACTCCGGGTGATGGCAGAGTGAATCAGGCGCGGCGGCGACGCGAGGCGAGGCCTGCGACGCCGAGCAGCGCGATCGCGCCGGGGGCGGGGATGAACTGGTAGCGAGCCTGGGTGGTCGCGCCGTTCACGCCGTCCTTGATCGAGGCCTCCGCAGCGAAGGTGAAGTCGACGCCGATCACCTTGTTGTTGCCGGCGACCACGAGGTGGGCGCACCAGATGCCGTTCGTGGCATTGGCAGTCGCGTTGGCGCCGGCGTTGAACCCGCTGACGAACACCGAGTTCGTGCGGCCGAAGCTGCCCGCCCACGCGCTCATGAGCTCAGCGTTGTTGTCGACCGAGGTCGGGTCGCCGGTGTACCAGCCCGCGTTGTTCGGGATGGTGGTCGCCGCAGCCGAGGCCGGGGTCGCGTTCCACGAGGTACCGGAGAAGTTCGGGTCGTTCGTGGTGCTGCCCGAGGCGTAGTACTCGCCACCGTAGGCGCCGCCCGAGAAGGTGCCGGAGGTCATGAAGCTGTCGTCGGAGGTGTTGCGGGTCGACGTGAAGCCGGCGAAATCGGGCTTCCAGGTCTTGGTGGCGAGACCGGCCTTCTGAACGAACGTGCCGTTCGAGGACAGGTCGTAGAGGTTGAGGAACTTGTCGCTCGCGTTCGTGGTCGCGGCGAAGATGTCG